>CAZWUO010000043.1:0-21648 GCA_964636675.1 uncultured Ectothiorhodospiraceae bacterium | reverse complement strand
CGGTTCGTCTTGCACTACTTCTAAATGCATCGGGCAGAAGTATTCCATCGCGGGTGCCTGATGATTTGTGTGTTCTGATGCGGTATCAATATCAGTGGGTTTTTCACGTGGCTCTAAAAACATCCCACACTTAGGACAAGAACCCGGTTCGTCTTGCACTACTTCTAAATGCATCGGGCAGAAGTATTCCATCGCGGGTTCATGCTGATGTGCATGCGTGTGCTCAGATTTTGCTTTAATCTCTGTCGAAGGATTAGAAGTTTTGATACTACTGTCGGTGTTTTCATGCTTGGAATGTTTTTGCGTAGTATTTGCTTGAGTTTCGCGAGGGACTAAAAACATTCCACATTTTGGGCAAGAGCCGGGGTCATCTTGCACCACTTCAGGATGCATAGGGCATACGTATTCAATACGAATATGTAAAGCCGGCGCGTCATAACTCTCTATGTTTTCTTGAAAAGCATTTGTTGCCAGCAGGGCTGCTAATTGTTGCACACCTTGGTTTAAAGATTGCTGGCACAGTCCAACGGAAACATCCGCCAGCGGCAATGGATTGAATGCATCTTCTTTGCTAACACCAACCGTAAATAAAACTCTTGGGCGTAGCATTTGAGCATAAACAATGGATGCTGCCTCGCACACCGCCGGAGGAAGATCACCGACAACCAGTAATACATTTGCATGACGCGGGCTAGCAACCACCTGCATTCCTGCGGCCTCAATATCCAAACCAAGCGCACGACTGATATCCAAACCAGGCACAACAAACACTTTCAAATCTCTTGCCATTGCCTGTGCAAAAAACCGTCGTAAACCAGAAGCCTGTCCCAGGCGAGCACCACGCATCATTTTACTGCCTCCTCAGCGCACCCTGACTCCAGCCATATAACAAACCCAAAAATAAAATCAGGAGAAAAACGCCCATATCCAATAAGGCAACAATACCGACTTCTTTATAAACTACTGCCCACGGATACATATAAGCCATCTCCATATCGAAGGCTAAAAATAACAACGCATAACCGTAATAACGTGCATGATAACGCACCCAAACGGGATTACGAGATAACTGCCCTGCGGTTGCAGGCACATCTTTGCCAGGTTCTTGTTGGGTCTTTCCCAACACACGCGAGAGTGCGAACAAACTCAAAACAAATCCAATAGTGCCTATAATTAGCCCAAAAAGTATTCCATATTGTTGCAACATGCTCACACTGGATATCCTTGAATTAGTTTTTGTAATCAATATTATCGAATCACGCACTCAGTATGCAATAGCATCCGGTCTTTTTATTTAAACTATCAAGCTGATACCTTGAGGAGTGTTCTCAATTAATATGATAACTGAATTATCCACTCAGAAAACGGGGGGTATATCATGACATTGATAGCGTAACACCTACGTGTTGCACCTAGCACATCATTTTATCTGATGACGTTATTTGACTCATCCATCATTGATGAATTCATAGCGTTCAACAAAGTTATACTGAATATAAATATCAACCCAAGGGTTTTGACAATCAAAATATATGAATGTAACTTAACAGGACTTCCTTATATTTTTTTTGGAAATAATAACTCGCCCAGCTGAAAAATAGTATCGTGAAATAGGATTTAACATGAAAAACTACAGCGCTAATCAACAAACTGTCGCTACCTCGGGGCATTTTATTCTGCAACAAATACTGGCCGACTACCACGGTTCCGTCGCCATACGAATATGGGATGGGAAGCTGGCAGTAGGACATGAGGATGCACCTTGCACGGTGACTTTCACCGAACCTTCGGTACTGCGCCATCTGGTTCTACACAGAAATGTGGTACGCCTGGCCGAAGGCTATCTGGCAGAAAGGACTAATATAGAAGGTGATGCAGAGTCGCTATTTGATCTAGTCTGTTATATGCGGGATCTCAGCATGCCCTGGTCAACCCGGTTACGGGTAATGCGCCAAGCTTTCAAGCTACCCAATCATCATGGTGAAAACAGCAACCAGGCGATGAGTGCTGGACGCACCGAACGGAAAAACACAAAACAAAGTATCGCCCACCATTACGATGTTGGTAACGACTTTTATCGTTTGTGGTTAGACCCAGAAATGGTCTATTCCTGCGCCTATTTTTCCGATACAGATCAATCGTTGGGTGACGCCCAACGAGACAAATTGGATTATATCTGTCGTAAATTACGCCTGACACCGGACGAGACCTTGTTGGATATTGGTTGTGGCTGGGGTGCCCTCGTCTGTTGGGCAGCACGCCAATACGGCGTGCAAGCCCATGGCATTACCCTGAGTGAACAACAAGCCGCCTATGCGCAAGAGCGCATCCACAACGAAGGCCTGGAAGACCTCGTCACTGTCGAATTACGGGATTATCGTGACTTGCCTAATGACGCCCGCTATGACCGGGTCGTCAGTGTCGGCATGTTCGAACACATCGGGGTCGTCAACTTTCCACGTTATTTCAGCACCATCAAACGAGTGCTAACACCCGGTGGACTGTTTCTCAACCACGGCATTACTAATGATACCGGTTGGCAGGACACACCGATCACCCGTTTTATCAACAGCTATGTATTTCCGGATGGTGAACTAACGCGCATCGGTCATGTTATTGATGCCATGGAAGAAGCCGGCTTTGAGATCGTCGATGTCGAAGGATTGCGGCGCCACTACGCCATAACTTTACGCCGCTGGGTCGCGGCACTGGAAGCGAATAAGGCACACGCAGTCGAGATCGTGGGGGAAGCAACCTACCGGGTGTGGCGTCTCTATATGGCAGGTTCCGCCCATTACTTTGATCAAGGCAGTATTAATGTTTATCAGGTACTAGCAGGACATGACCGAGAACCATTGACCGTCGGGCTGAGGCGCGACGAATTATATGAAAAAGGCTGTGAATGCTGGCCGCCTGAGAACTTATCCGAGAAATAGCCGGTCTATGTCGAGTTAGCAGAGCTACGAAGAGATTAAAGTATGGACGGAAATAGAAACCAGCAAGCGCGTACTGCACTCGCCGCATGGCAAGCCCATAAACCCACCGACTACCTACAAAGCGACCTCAATATCCAGCGAGTTCTGCAAATGCATATGGATAAAGCGTATTCACGCCACCAACCCCAGCTACGCAACGCGGGCAGTCTATCGGCCAGCCGCATGGATAGCCTAGCAATTAACTCAAACCGTGATGAAAATCTGCCACGCCTGAGTCGCTTCAGCAACATCGGTGTGCGCACCGAAGAGGTCATTTTCCATCCGGATTATCACGCGCTTGGTGCCCAAATTTGGGCGACTGGCCTGCTCGCCGTTTTAGCTCAACCAGGCAATGAACTGCTCAGCAGTGCCCTCGCCTATTTCGTTGCCCACAACGGTGAGGCAGGCCATGCCTGCCCAGTAGCTTGCACGGCAGGGTTGATCAAACTATTGCAGCAAGTCGGCTCGACTGAGCAAAAAAGCAGATATTTGCCGCAGCTGCTTGAAACAAATTATGCAAAACGTCTACACGGTGCGCAGTTTGTTACCGAAATTCAGGGCGGATCAGACGTTGCCGCAATCAATTGTATCGCCACTCCAGATGCCAAACGCAACGGACTCTACCGCATCAACGGCGAAAAATGGTTCTGCTCCGTCGTCGACGCCGGCCTGTTCGTACTGGCGGCGAGACCCGACGGCGCACCACAAGGAACGCAAGGCCTGGCTCTGTTCCTTATTCCCCGTACGGTGGAAGGCGCGGTCAATAATTTCACCATCCGTCGACTGAAGTATAAACTCGGCACGCGTTCGATGGCCTCGGCGGAAATAGACTTCAATGGTGCATTAGCCGAACCCATAGGCCCATTGGAAAAAGGTTTCAAGAACCTGGTGGGCATTGTGCTCGACACCTCAAGAGTACACAATGCGGTCGTGGCCTGATGCGACGCGCCTGCATTGAAGCGCAAGGTTATGCGCAACACCGCAGCGCTTTTGGCAAGCCGATCATCGAGCACCTCACGGTCGCACAAATCCTTGCCCGTATGCGAGTCATTAGCAGCGCCGCCGTGGCCACTACATTTCGCATCATCGCGATGGGCGATAAGCTTGCCACCGACGTGACATCAAGTGACCTGCGAGCGGCTAAACGAACCCACGTCAACATCAACAAATACTGGACGTCGATTCCAATGGAAAATCCTGATCTGCCTGGGTTGATCCAAAAAATTAACATCCAATAACACTACAGTGAATATCATTAAATGGGCTAAACGGCGACACATTCGTTATACCCTCAAGCACCATGCAATTCCTTTTTTTTTGTGGCAAAAGTCGCTACACAATGCCGAGTTATTACGGCATCTAAGTTCGGTGGAAAAAGCCCGATTGCGTGAACTCGCCATCCTGTTTCTGCGACGCAAGGCAATCACCGGCGCGCGCGGATTTACGCTAAGCAATGAAATGCTGATTCTGATCGCCGCGCTGGCGGCACTGCCGATTTTGCGACTTGGGTTGGACTATTACCGCAATTGGATTGAAGTGATTATTTATCCAGGTGCCTTTCGGGTCAGCCATGATACGATCGACCCCAACGGACTGGTAGCCAACGAAAGCAATACCTTGAGCGGTGAAGCCTGGTTGCGCGGGCCGGTGATTCTTTCCTGGGAAGATATTGAGCATGATCTGCATGCGCCGCAACTCGGGCATAACGTAGTGATACACGAGTTTGCACATAAACTCGACATGCTCGATGGCAGTGCCGACGGCTTACCTCCTCTGCATCCCCGCATGGCCATCAAGCAATGGGCAGATGCGCTCAGTACTGCCTATGAAATATTATGCCAGCAAATCGCCCATCACCAGCGCACACGAATTAACGCCTATGCCGCGACTACACCTGCTGAATTTTTTGCAGTAGTCAGCGAATATTTTTTTGCCGCACCTATTGTTCTTCAGCAACACTGCCCGCAGGTATACCAGCAACTCGCCGAGTTTTATCGTCAGGATCCGCTTGCTCGACAACAAAAAAATATCTAAGGGATGACAAATTTATTTTCTTGCATGCATGAATTCTATGGGCATACTTGCTTACAACCTACTCTCGCTAGGTTCGAAAATCTTCTTGATTGCCGTGACATAATCGAAGTCCTTGTTGAGCATAGCTGTTTGTCGAAAAAAATCCGCAACCTCGATGATTTTGTCCATTTTTTCAATATTTTTTTCGAACTGACCAATATCGGAAAATAGTACGAGTTAACTGTTTTTTCATAACATCCATAATTTTTTTGGACTGAGAATAAATTTTAAAAATGCTGCATGCAAGTAGCTCTGGGTGCGACGTCTTTTATAACCAACATCAGCTGTCAAAATGATCGCATCGCTTTTTTTGGGAAGCAGTTGAATGATTTGTCCAGTCGCCAGTTCCTCTCGAATAATTTCGTCCGGCAGCAACGCCATACCATGCCCTTTTTTAACTAATTCCTTTAATACCAGGTCATTGTTTACGGTAACAACCGGGACTCTCCTTTTTGCCTCAGGAAGTAACGAACGATCATTATACTTTACCCAAACCGGGTAAGCGGCATAGTCTTGGGAATAATCGACGAGATCGAGTGCCAGGGTATCCTTGACCGTTCGAATGCGTTTTTTATTTAATAGATATTCATTTGATGCAACCAAGATGAGTTTACGTCGAAACACAGCTTGAGTCTCGATCAGCTTTTTATCACGTACAAACACAAAAAAACCAAAATCGATTTCATTATTCACAAGCAATTTTTCCAAGTCGGCATCTACACCAATGATCACTTCAAATTTTACTTGCGGAAATGTTTGTCTAAATCCCGTAACAATATGCGGTAGATACCCTGTGCTCTGCTCCATCCAGAGTCCCAACTTAATGGTGCCAGTTGCTGAGCTTTTATCCGATTTCATACGGTAAACCGAATGTTCCATGTGCAGAAAAGAGGCTCTGAATTCTTCATAAAGGCGTTCACCTTGAGGAGTCAGCACGATATTGGGCCCTTGGCGATCAAACAAGATTAGTTCCAGCTCCTCCTCGAGTGCTTTGAGTTGTAGCGATATTGCTTGCTGGGTACGAAAAAGTTTATTCGCCGCCTTGGTGACACTTCCCGAATCCACTACTTCGATAAATGTCTTGGCTTTATTGAAATCCACAAAAACTCCTCAATCTTAAGCAGCAATATTAGCGCTGATTATATCACAAGAAATATTCCATAAAACTTATAATTATTCTCGTTTTTATTGTTATAAAGCTTACCTCATACTAGGGTTCAACATCATTACCTAAACAGGAACGACCTTATGCATAAGGTCACAAAAAATGCACGAACCCTACTGTGGGTTGAGGTTGCCAGCTCTCCTGAGCGAGAAGCGGCACAAAATGAATACCGGCAACAAGCAGGATCCCTTACTGAATCAGCAATGAGCTATGTGTAAAACCAAAGGAGATAAAAAATGACAACTTGTGTAGCAATATTAGAAGGCACTCTTGCAGAAGGCGGCACGGATTCTCCCGAGTTTAAAGAATATTCTAGGCGGTCTCATGCTAATGGCGAGGCGCATGGTGGAGTCGTATTAAAAAAATACTTAGTCAAAGAAAATCTCGGACAAGGTGGCAAACCGGATTTTATACTTATCGTTGAATATCCTTCTTATGCAATAGCACAAGACACCTTTACGAGTGAAGAATATAGCGCAATATTACCCTTACGTGATATCGCGTTTAAAGAAGTGAAAATTTTATTAACGAACTAGGAGAAATTTAAAGAATACCCACAAGCCGCGATGCCTTCGCGCATCGAGAATAAAGCAAAAGTACTGGTTGCCACTGAACGGGTTAAAACACTTGAGGGGGAATGGGCAAGTACATGGACCGTTATCATCGAGTTTCCGTCAATGGGAATGGCAGAAAAATGGTATAACTCAGCGAGCTATCAAAAAGCCATACCACGTCGGCATGCGGCAGCTAACTTCACCAATATGATTATTGCCATCTCGAACAAATCAAACGTAATCTGAGCAGTGACTATACGTGTTGAAATGACGTGGAGTCGTTACACCAGCCCTTTCAAGGTGAATAATTACTCATTCGGTTTTTTGCCTCGAAGTAACCTAGCAGTAGAAACATGTGGGTGATTTGAATATTTATCGCGTTTACGAGGCGGTTTCTTTGGGCCTCGAGTAGACTTTCTAAGTTTAGATGTAGTAGTGTCATTACCAAGGGAAACTGGCGGATTAATTACCAAGGGACTTTGTCGTTTAAAGTTTTCCGCAAGAATACGCCGGTTGAATTTATCGCTCTTTTTTTACACCCCCTATTTACAACCTCTATTTACAACCCCTAAGTGTCGCTTGCCATGCGATGGTTTGAGATCTAAAACCTGCCTAATCGGTATTAATGCGAATAACCGAGAGTAAAGGCACGCCTAAATCACGCACTTGTTTCAGCAATCCATGCAAAGCGGCCTGATCAACCACCGAGCTGGTTAGCAGCGTATCGCCTTTGTCTTCCAGCGTGATAGTGACGTCCCCAAGCCAATCTGACCATTGACAGTCCATATGCCCCTTGATCCTAAAATGGCTATTGTTTTCACAAAAATTAATAAATTTAGGATCAAGGTCGGCACTACAGCAATCTACCCGTGTTCCGCCCGGTCAGTGACCTCAGTTAAACTGATAACCCACTTGTAGAAAATAACGATTGTTATTATTGTTATTTCTTCGCTCCACATAGGGCATAAAACCAAAATTCCATCCAGTACGACTCATTCCATTTGCAAAATAGACATAACCAAGCCCGACGCCTACACCTTTTGCTCTTGAATCTATGTAAGTATGAGCCAACAACAATCCTGCATACAAAGATATGGCATGCTTATCCGCCACTTGCGGAAAAATCGCGCTAGAAACAGCACCGATACCCGCGTTGCAAACATATAAAAGTTCTGAATTACGGCTTGATTCACTGCCTGAGCTTGTACGGTAACCCAACTCACACCCACTCGAAATATGATAATATGCCTTGCCCTTTTGCAGGCCTAGATTGAGTCCGAAACCTCCTCCATACATGCCACCCATTCCAATACCATAGCTAATACCTCCATCAGCACTTGATATCTCCGTTATCATATTGAGTCCAATCAGCAGATAGCACAATCTATAAAATTTCATGTGGCCCTCATCTAACGAAACCCATAGCGCTTGGGATTTAGTGTACATCATATTCAGTTTTAACGAATGAGATGTCAACATACATGCACTCATTTTCGCCAACACTTTGAGATCGATAAATTCCAACTATGCAACAGCGACGCACATTCAGTTAGGGATAATGATGTAACATCAACAGACCCTAATTTTCCACGGACAAACGATCAATTTTCTGATAACCGCGTGGTAGTTTAAGTCCTCTCTTGCCTCTCTCATTAAGATAGTTATCGAGTTCTTTGCCTTTTAATAATTTAGTTTTTTTACCAACGGTTATTAGAAGTTTACTTTCCAGTCCCAGAACCACGGCTGCCTTTACATACTCGTCGCGGGTTTTTGCTTTTGCACTCGGGATGTTAACAAGCTTAACCCCTTTACCCTTGGCTAACACGGGTAACTCAGCCAAGGAAAATATAGATAAATATCCTTGATTAGTCACTACCGCAAGCCATTCTGCTGCGGGGTCTTTTGACTTCATGGGCTTTAAGGCCTGAGTGCTAGGAGGAATAGAAACCAAGGCTTTACCCGCTTTGTTTTTGCTGACCATGTCCTCATATTTAACCACAAAACCATAGCCTGAATCACTGCCCACAAAAAATAGCTCGCCTTCATTGCCGGAAAAAACAGCTTTAATCGTTGCACCCGGCGGGGTATTCACTTTATTAGTGAGTGGTTCCCCATGGCCTCTTGCGGAAGGAAACCCATTAGCAGGTACCGTATAACATCGCCCCCTAGAGTCTAGAAAAACAACATTTTCGTTGCTTTTGGTTTCCACGGATGCGAGGTATTGATCTCCCGGTTTGTAACTTAAGCTTGCGCCATCAATATCATGCCCTTTGGCTGAGCGCACCCAGGCTTTTTCGGACAATACGACGGTTACCGGCTCCGCAGGCATTAATGCCTTGGGGTCAATTGCCTGCGCTGCTTCGCGCGACACAATCGGCGAACGCCGCGGATCACCAAACTCTTTGACATCGGCCTCGATTTCTTTTTTGATTAAAGTTTTCATACGCCGTTCAGAGCCAAGAATTTTTTCTAAGTTAGAACGTTCATCAGCCAGCTCATGCTGCTCGGCTTTAATTTTTATTTCTTCAAGTTTGGCCAAGTGTCTTAGTTTTAATTCCAGAATGGCTTCTGCTTGGGTTTCGGTAATTTTAAATTTTGCAATTAATGCGGGCTTGGGCTTGTCTTCAGTACGAATGATGTGAATCACTTCATCAATATTTAAATAAGCGATGAGTAAACCTTCAAGAATGTGCAAACGTTCTAAGACTTTATCTAAGCGATGTTGCAATCTTTTGCGTACGGTGTCGGTACGATACACGAGCCAATCGGCTAAAGTTTCTTTTAGGTTTCGCACTTTAGGTCGTTTATCGGTGCCAATCATATTCATATTGACGCGATAAGTGCGCTCCAAATCCGTTGTCGCAAATAAGTGCGCCATTAACTCAGTAATATTCACCCGGTTAGAACGTGGCGTAATCACTAAGCGGGTAGGGTTTTCATGGTCAGACTCATCTCTTAAATCTTCGACTAAGGGGAGTTTTTTTGCGTGCATTTGGGCGGCTATTTGTTCCAAAATTTTAGCCCCTGATGTTTGATGCGGCAGCGCAGTAACGATAATATCACCGTCTTCTTTTTCATATATTGCCCGCATACGAATACTGCCATGGCCGGTTTCGTAAATTTTCTGGATGTCTTTTTTGGGTGTGATTATTTCTGCATCGGTGGGATAATCTGGGCCTTTTATAAATTTTCCAAGTTCTTTAATACTGGCCTTAGGGTTTTCGAGTAAATGCATGGTTGCACCAGCGACTTCACACAAATTATGCGGTGGTATATCCGTGGCCATACCGACTGCAATTCCACTGGAACCATTTAATAACACCACTGGAAGACGCGCCGGTAGAATCGTCGGTTCGTCGATAGAACCATCGAAGTTAGGAATCCAGTCTACTGTTCCTTGGTTAATTTCTTGTAACAAAATCTGCGCAAACTTTGCTAAGCGCGATTCGGTATAGCGCATGGCAGCAAATGATTTTGGATCATCGGGCGCACCCCAGTTGCCTTGCCCATCAACCAGCGGGTAACGGTACGCAAACGGCTGTGCCATATGCACCATCGCTTCGTAACAAGCCGTATCACCGTGTGGATGAAATTTTCCTAATACATCCCCTACTGTGCGAGCGGATTTTTTATACTTTGCGGTGGAGCGTAACCCAAGCTCAGACATTGCGTAGATAATTCGTCGCTGCACAGGTTTTAAACCATCACCAATGTGTGGTAGTGCACGATCTAAGATGACATACATCGAATATTCCAAATAAGATTTTTCGGTAAATTCGTGTAATGGAACTCGCTCTATTCCGTCGTTTGAAAAATCTGCTTTTTTTCCCATTCTTTATTTCCAATTCTTGCTAATTTCTAACATTGTGACTCTAGGAGATGCTTGGCTAGATAGTCGATAAATTTCCTTTCTGTTCAAGCCAGGCCTTGCGATCGGGTGCGCGTTTTTTTGCCAATAACATATCCATCATCGAATGTGTCTCATCGCCAGGTTCTACAACGAGCTGGACTAAACGCCGAGTATCAGGATCCATGGTGGTTTCGCGCAATTGCAAGGGGTTCATTTCACCCAAACCTTTAAACCGCTGCACATTTGTTTTACCGCGAATTTTATCGGCAACAATTCTTTCCAGTACACCGTGTTTTTCATCATCGTCTAAGGCATAAAATACTTGCTTGCCGATGTCAATCCGATACAACGGCGGCATCGCAACATAGACATGCCCGGCAGCCACGAGATGACTAAAGTGTCTTACAAACAACGCACATAACAATGTCGCAATGTGCAAACCATCGGAATCCGCATCGGCCAAAATACATATCTTTCCATAACGCAAATTTTTGATATTATCAGATCCAGGATCGACCCCGATTGCAACTGAAATATCATGCACTTCTTGCGAACCTAATACCTGCTGCGAATCAACCTCCCAGGTGTTAAGAATTTTGCCGCGTAAAGGCATTACCGCTTGAAAAGATCTATCGCGCGCTTGTTTAGCCGATCCACCCGCGGAATCCCCTTCGACTAAAAACAATTCGGTTCTTGCGGTTTCCTGCGAACTGCAATCGGATAGTTTTCCCGGTAAAGCCGGACCTGAAGTGATTTTTTTACGTACTACTTTTTTTGCTGCTTTCATGCGTTTTTGCGCATTACTAATAGCAATGTCAGCGATCAACTGACCTTCCTTAACATTCTGCCCTAGCCATAAACTAAATGCGTCTTTTATCACCCCAGATACAAATGCGGCACATTCGCGCGAAGACAAACGCTCTTTGGTTTGCCCAGAAAATTGCGGATCACCCATTTTAATCGAGAGTATAAAAGCACACCTATCCCAGACATCATCTGGCGCAAGTTTTACCCCTCGAGGTAATAAATTTTTAAATTCACAAAATTCGCGTAAGGCCTCGGTGAGTCCCGTCCGCAATCCATTGACGTGGGTGCCATGTAGCGCCGTGGGAATTAAATTCACATAGCTCTCGTTAACCATCTCTCCAGCATCAGGCAACCACACAACGGCCCAATCTGCGGCCTCTTCCTCTCCTTTAACGGCACCCATAAATGCTTCTTTGGGCAAGGTCTCAACATCACCAATCGCCGCTTTTAGATAATCCGGCAAACCGTCTTCGTAATGCCATTCATCCTTTTCTTTATCTTGCTCATTGACAAACTCAACCCGTAAACCAGAACACAATACAGCTTTTGCCCGTAACACATGTTTGAGTCGACTCACGGAAAACTTGACTGTATCGAAAAATTTCTTTTCCGGCCAAAAACGAATAGTGGTACCCGTCTCTTGTTTTCCTACTTTACCGATTGTTTTAAGATTTGATGTTTTTTCGCCTTGGGCAAAGGTCATATAATGCTGCTTACCCCCACGTTTAACCCATAACTCCAGCTTCTTGGTTAACGCATTCACCACGGAAACACCAACGCCATGCAAGCCACCCGAAAACTGATAGTTTTCGTTGGAAAATTTTCCACCTGCGTGCAAGCGCGTTAAAATCACTTCGACGCCCGGTATTTTTTCTTCTGGATGTTTGTCAACCGGCATACCACGCCCGTTATCTTCGACTTGCAGTGACCCGTCTTTTGCCAAAGTCACGATAATATGATCGGCAAAGCCTGCCATTGCTTCGTCGACGCTATTATCGATAACTTCCTGCGCAAGATGATTGGGACGTGTTGTGTCGGTATACATACCCGGTCGTTTTCTAACCGGCTCTAAACCTGTGAGCACTTCAATATCTGATGCGCTGTAATCCTTTTTTGCCATAAATTTGTTTAACCCATGCTACTTTTTGTCATTGTGGTCGATGAAGTTATGCTTGATATTTCATCATCTTAGTTGGAAAAAAATTCTGGCTCTCATGCAAAGGCCTCATTCAGTATTAATAACCGTTAACACGATGGTTTCGCAAGCAAAAATCCATCCGATTACACTTTGCGGCTATCGGGGCTGCTGGACTCATGTGGAATCACTGCGTTATTCGTGTCAATTAACTCACGCATCAAGGCGGTTGCATAGGCACCCGATGGCAGCGCAAAAACCAAGGTCAGTTGCTCATTAGCGTATAACCAGCCGAGTTTCTTTGGCACGGCTCTCATCGCTCTGCGATCCATCGTGAGGCCTGCCTGTTGCACAAATCCGCATAAATCGGGATACCGACTCATTACCTCACACTCACTCGCTTGTACCCGGCCCATCGTTGTCAGCGGGCCACTCCCCCACAGAGGTGCCGTCACATGCAGGTCTAAGTCCTGGTGACGCTGTACCAGGGACTCATCTAACGCATCGACAAGAAACATGCTGCGGTTAGTTGCAAACTTGACCACATCACCAACAAATAATTCGCTCCAATGTTGCGCATTAATCCGCACCGCGAGCGCCTGATTAAATAAAAACGCACGCGCTGAAGACAATAATATGCCGTGTTGATGACGTTTAAATTTTATTTTTCCAGTGATTATATCATTGATTTTTTGAAGATTTTCTTCATTATTTCCAAATCTTTGTTGCATAAAATAATTGGGAAAACCCGATCGACGCAGCTCATTCAATCGATTGGAAAGTGCCAATCGATCTACTTTTAAGCCACGTACGGTTATTTTAAATACATTGCTCTTATGCCAACCCCGCTTGAGTTTTCGAATATGTCGAGCGACTTGTAAAATGGCAATTCTACCGTCGTATTGGGATTCTATCCTATGCCAAGCGACCTCTGGTTTACCCGGCATTGTAAAACTAAACCATTGTCGGGTTAGCGCATATTTATCTTTCTTACCGGAATAACCGACATCTCGTTTGCGAATCCCTGCATGTTTTGCAAGCACCCCGGCGACCCACTCGGTATTCGCCAAGCGTTTTTCCACGCGCAGCCATACGTGCTCACCTTGTCCACTGGGCACAAACCCCAGGTGCTCGCGCACGATAAAATCATCCGCAATCGACTTGATGTCGCCACGCCCAAGCGTAAGGCCTAACGCACGAGGTAAAGAATCTAGGTGAATCATTTTTTGTTTAATCGCCTTTAAAAACGCCGCAAACGCTCACTGTGGTGTTTACTTCACGACAAACTACCGCATTAACTGCGCGGAATCAAAATTCCAAATGGACTGCTTAAGTCCATTCCATCTGCTCGTCAGTAGGTATTAACCCTCAAGCAACACGGTTTATCTGCCGATAAACAAGTACTGCTCATACAGCGAAATATACGCTCTGTTAGTAGGAAAAAGCACACTAAGTATCGAAATACATTAGAAATTTATTGGAAGTATATAATGTTACCAGCAAACGCAATGAACAGCATAATAGATGCAGATGCCAAGGCACTCGAAGTTTTTCTGACTTATTGCAAAGTAAATACTATTCCGTCAAAGCGACTTATCATTCGACCTGGCGACCCAGCCGATAGGCTTTATTACATTGTCGCTGGCTCGGCAACCATCTCGATGACCGATGAAGAGGGCAATGACATCATTTTGGACTATCTCAACGCCGGTGATTTTATCGGTGAGACCGGCTTATTTGTCAGCCAAAGTACCCGACATGTGACGGTTCGCTCGCGTGTAGAATGTGACATCGCTGAAATTTCGTACACAAAATTAGAGCACATCTCCGCCAATGACTTCCTTCCTTACTATCCCGATTTTCTGCATGCGCTAGCGACACATATTTCAAAACGTCTGCATCAAGCGACGCGCAAAGTGGGGCATCTTGCGTTTATGGATGCCGCCGGACGCATTGCGAGCGCTTTGTTAGACCTCTGCAAACAACCCGATGCGTTAACCCACCCCGAGGGCATGCAAATCAAAATCAGCAGAACTGAATTAGGACGCATTGTGGGTTGTAGCCGAGAAATGGTAGGCCGCGTGATGAAAAACATGGAACTACAAGGACTCATCACCGCTAAGGGTAAAACCATTGTTGTATTTGGTACTCGCTAGTACGCTATTTTTCCCAGAACCATACCGGTTATGCATCACATCCAGTTTGCGGATTTTGTGGCAACACCGTTGATGCTTATTGAGCCATATCTATCCCATTTGACAACAGCCATTGACCGTTAAATCTACGCACAAGTAGGATTTCTCGTAACTGAATAAAAGGCTTATCGAGACCTTTTGCGGTATAGACTACCTGCTGGATAACCCTCGCGGTATTTTTTTGAATTTCCACCGGACTGCGTTGTTGAGTAAACTTAATTTCATCATATTTTGCAAAAATAGCGGCCATTTCTGCGAGCTGTTGCTCTTTATTTAGTCGACCATCGAAATAATCATCAATGATAAGCTTGCCATATGCCTCAATATTTTCAGTTTCTATTGCTTGTTTTCGAAGCTCTAACACTTTTCTTACATCGGCAACATCTTCAGGCGAGGGCGCATAAGTATTACAAGCACTCAATAAAACAACGAGCAGAACAAACAATAGCGCCATTCTTCGTGAATCAAACATTATAAACTTCACCTTAACAGTAATTGATTGGCTACAAACCCACAAGAAGCAAGCGAGTGTGAATATTTTTTGCAATATAACTTTTTAAAACTCTAAACTTTAGTAATAATGCGACAATAATACACAAAATAGAACCTTTACACGAAGACTAGTTTGCATGAAACAGATTATTATTTTCACTAGCAGTCTCATATTAGGCGGTATATTGTTGCTTTATGCCATGTCTAACAATCTACCAACGACGCCACATAATGCGACACAAACGATCTCTGAACATCAGCAATCCGAAAATATCGCACAATTTTCTGCGCTTGCGGATAAAGTTTCCGACCTTGTTATACAGCTTGAATTTGCAACCCATCAACGCAAAATATTAGCGCAAAAAATAGCACAACTAGAACGGGCGCTAAGCAATAGTACATCGCTCCCAAATAATATAGAGGATGCAAATAATAGCAACAACGAAACCAACCAACGGAACACAATGACTGGCCTTACAAGTTCGTCAGAGGCTCGCATCAATAACACCGTTAATACCAACGCAGCACTCTCTCTTTTAGGTTTAACTGAGGCGGATATAGACCAGATAGAGCAACGTGTGGCTGAAGATGAAATGAACTTAATTCGCCTACGCAATAAAGCAATGCGTGAAGACTGGTATGGTAGCGAACGTTGGTTCGAAGAAAGCGCCGAAATTGGTGGCGATACGAATATCTATCGCGAAGAACTCGGCGATGATAAATATGATCGTTATTTGTTCCAAACGGGGCAATCAAATCGGGTTACGATAGAAAGTATTATCCCCGGCTCTCCCGGTGAAGAGCAGGCATTGCAAGAAGGTGACATTGTCTATAGCTATGATGACAATCGAGTTTTTCGCTGGAGCGACCTAACCTCCGCGACATCATCAGGAATGCCCGATGAAACCGTTAAAATGCTGATACTCAGAAACGATGAAATATTAGAAATTTATTTACCCCGAGGCCCTATTGGAATTCGCTTAACGGGAGAAAAAATTAATCCTGATGATGACTGAAGGTCAATTCAACTTTCGTTTATCAAACCATAAATCGGGTAAAGCATAAGTGTTAATACCTTCTTCTCGAAGTTCTGCCACTTCAGCGGATGATGCTAAGCCGCGAATGTTCTTTTTATCCGCCGTTTCACCATAATGCCTTTTTTTTGCTTCTTCGACAAAGCGTGTTCCTACATCTACACTATTATTTTCGATATAGGTTTTCATCTGAACCATTAGTTTATTGGCTTCGTCTTGAGCAACCGCCGCAGGTTGTTGCGTTTTTTTATCTTCTGTTAACGTAATCGATTTGGTATTGACATATGTCGCGCTGGGAATTTTGCGCACCTCTTTAGTATCACATACCGGGCAACTCAGTAAATCAGATGCTTTTTGTTGTTGAAAATCGTCTGGGGATTTAAACCATGCTTCAAACTGATGGTGCGCACTGCATAACAAGTCATATATAACCACTGAGAACTCATTCCTCTAACACATTAACTGAAACACTCGGAGATTCATTCTACTACGAATTATCAGTTTATTCTAATTGGCCAAATTTCTAGGTAATCACTTGATAACAAGGAGTATATTTTTTTCCGGGCAACTTCATGCGTTGCTGGTTTACAAAAGATGATAACAACGTATCCATGGGTTGCATAATGCAAGCATCACCACGAATCTCAAACAAGCCGTGTTTTTCGATCTGCCGAATACCTTCATCTTTCACATTTCCCGCGACAATTCCAGAGAAAACACGCCGCAGGTTTGCCGCGAGTAAGTGCCGGTCTTGTTGTTTATGCAGTTCTAAGTTCGCCATATTTTCATGCGTAGGATTAAACGGCTGTTGAAATTCATGCTCAATTTTCAACACCCAATTAAAATAATATGCATCGCTATTTTCCCGCCGAAACTGGGTCACTCGCCGCAACCCTTGCTTCATCTCTTGAGCTACTCGTTGTGGATTATCAATAATGACGGTGTATAATTCTTGTGCTTCTTTGCCTAGAGTATTTTCGATGAAGGTATTAATTCCTGTAAAATAGTCTCGCGCGCTTTCTGGCCCCGTTAATATCAACGGAAATGGCATTGTTTTATTCTCAGGATGTAACAAAATACCCAAAATGTAGAGAATTTCTTCAGCCGTACCCGCGCCACCTGGAAACACCACAATCCCGTGAGCGATACGTACAAATGACTCTAATCTTTTTTCAATATCGGGTAATATAACGAGTTCGTTGACAATCGGATTAGGCGATTCGGCCGCAATAATCCCTGGCTCGGTTAAACCAACATACTTTCCGTTGTTAATGCGTTGCTTAGCATGACCAATCGTGGCTCCTTTCATTGGTCCCTTCATCGCGCCTGGCCCACAACCCGTACAGATATCTAAACCACGCAAGCCCATTTCATGGCCGACTTCTTTGGTGTAATCGTATTCATTGCGTTTAATCGAATGCCCACCCCAACAAACAACCAGTTTTGGGTCTACCTGCGGGGTGAGAATATTCGCATTTCTTAGGATATGGAAAATCGCATTCGTCATTCCCTCTGATGAGAGCAGATCAAACCTCACATGATTATCTATTTCATTGCTCACGTAGACGATATCGCGCAATACCGCAAACAGATGCTCATTAATCCCCTTAATCATCTGCCCATCGACAAAGGCACTCGCAGGTGCTCCGGTAAGTTTTAACTTAATTCCGCGCTCTTTTTGCACCACCTGAATGTCGAAAGATTGATATTTTTCCAACAGCTCTTTGCCATCATCCGAACTACTGCCACAATTAAGCACGGCTAATGAGCAATTGCGAAAAACTTTGTATAATCCTCCTTTACTCGTATCTAACAACTTGCCAACTTCGAATTTTGATAATACATCGAGTCGACCTTCCGGTGCGATTCTGGCATCAACGACTTCTAAATCCATATATGTACCACGTCTTTTGGAATTGAATAACGCCCAAGCATTACATAAAAGAAACTGATAATGTACTTTTTAGGTATGTTTTTTCGCTCTTTTCTATATAATCCATCAAATTCCTTGCCAGGTTATTTTCAACGTAAAAACAATGCCTTCAAATACTTTAGGCTTTACATATTGGGGAAAATCAGAAATTGTTGCCACTCATCGCATATCGTCATGCTCTACCCGTGTTATTTCTTTTTGTGGTCATGGCTGCATACTCGATTTACGCGACCCAAAAGCTTACGCTTGATGCAGATTTAACCGCCCTGTTACCGGATTCGTTTAAAAGTGTGCAAGACCTGGAACGTGTCAAAGAGCGATTTGGCGGCATTGGCTATATCGTACTAACCGGTACCGGAGCCAAACCTGAGGCATTAAGAGAATTTGCAAAGGATATCAGCCAATTAGTAACCCCGCTGGAAGTAGTGAGTTTTGTGGATTATCGCCGACCCACCGAGTTTTTCAAAAACCGCGCACTTTATTTCCTCGCAACAGAAGATCTATCCATCATCAATAAACGTCTTAAAAAACGTTACCGCTGGGAAAAACAACAACGCAATCCAATGTACATCGACTTGGAGGAAAGCCCTGCTCCGTCGATTGATTTCAGCGATCTGCAAAATAAATACAATGACCAAGGAAATTCAGATTGGATGGCTGCTCAGCAAGCCGATGAGGCCTATTATTTTAATGCCGACAAAAGCCTTATTGCGATTTTTATAAAACCCGACATGATTTCTTCTAATTTGGATTTTTCCAAAAAAGCCATCTCAGCGGTACAACAAAAAATCGACTCGATGGATCTCACACAATATGACCCGCAAATGAAAGTTGAAATGACGGGCCGTTATAAAAAAAGAGTTGATTTACAAGCTCAAATGCAACAAGACCTTGGAACGGCTTCCGTGGTTTCATTGTTACTCGTACTCGCCTACTTATTTTTCCATTTTCGGCGTGCTGAAGCGATTCTATTAATCTTAGTGCCGCTGCTTTTTGGTTTACTATTTACCTTTGCATTTGCCGCGATTGCATTCGGCCAATTAAACATTCTCACGGCCTTTATTGGCGTCATTCTATTGGGCTTGGGTATCGATCACGGTATCCATTTATTGAGTCGATATCAAGATGAACGAAAAAAAGGACTGGATGAATCAGCCGTTATTCACAATACCTTTGCAAAAACAGGAAAAGCCGTCGCAATTGCAGCGTTGACCACCCTCGTTATCTTTGCAGGCATTGGTTTTTCAGAGTTCCGTGCATTTCACGAGTTTGGAGTCATTGCAGGTGCCGGAATGATTTTTATCATGTTGGCTTATTTGTTCTGCCTCCCTCCGCTGTTGAAACTAACCGCCCGATTTACGTGGAAAGCACGCCCACATACAAAGACCGATAAATCATTTTCGCAGTTATCCACCTTACACAATAAATGGGCATCCCGCATTGTGGTCATTGGCTTAGGCTTGGTCATCCTCGCTACTTTAAACATCAGCAACACGCGTTTTAATTATAATTTCGAATCTTTGGGAAATAGTAACCTGCGCTCGTTTCAATTAGATAAACAAGTCAACGAGCTACTTGGCTATTCACAAACCCCGATGATAGCATTGACCAACAACCAACAAGAAGAAGCTTTTATCTCCGAAACGCTGCGCCAAAACCAAATCGAATTAAGGGATGAATCGACAATTGATTTCCTCGTTTCAACTTCTGATTTAGTGCCGGTTGAGCAAACACAGAAAGAATTGATTATTCGAAAAATTGGCAAGATAGTCAATAAAGTCAAGCCTTCTTGGCTCACCGAGGACGATCTCGAAAACCTGGAAGACCTAAAAACAATGACTGTGGCGAATCCATTTTCTTACGCCGACTTGCCGCTCGAAATACGCCGCTTACTCGGCGATAAAACAAGCACATCCGCAACGCATCAAGAAGGGGTCATTATGTTATTTCCTTCCATTAGTTTGAGCGATGGACAACGTGTTATCGACCTCGCTGACGAGTTGCGCACATTACAGCAAAGCCAAGGTGATAGAGTGCCTATCGCGGGTGAGTCCATGGTATTAGCCGATATTCTCAATCTGGTTTTTGCCGAATACCCCAAAGTGTTAAGCCTTTCCGCGCTTTTTATCGTGATTGTCATTTGGGGTTTCATGCAAAAGTTCGTTGTTGCATTAATGTGCCTAATTCCTGCCGTTTTTACGATATGCCTGACGCTGGGGCTCATGGGGCTATTAGGCATTGAACTTAACTATCTCAATATGCTGATTATTCCAATTTTATTGGGGATATCCGTAGACAGTGGAGTCCACATGGTGAGCAGGGCAATGGAAGGCGATCAATTAACAACCATTGTGAACGAAACGGGATTGGCAATCTTTGGCTCCCTACTCACTTCTGGGCTTGGCATTGGTGCGTTATTGCTCACAGATCACGCTGGCCTTAACTCCTTGGCCCAGGTTGCCATACTCGGCTTATCCCTAAACCTCATTGTATCCGTGTTATTTTTACCCTCACTACTTGCGATATGGCCTGGATTAATCCCCAAAGATACTCCGGCGCACGCAAAGTTAGAAGCGACTTAATGAGTGTTTTTTACGCAGTCATCGGACAAACCAAAGCTCAGCAGAGTCGTTACAATTAAACACTATTTTATGCGCTGACTATTTGCTATCGTTGCCGTTGGTTGCGGCGGTGTGCGGGTAAAATAGCAACAACTCCGAAAACAATTCCCAGGACTTTTCAAAAAATGCCTGGTAACAAACTTATACTTACTAACTTAAACTTACACACTAAAGGTGAGCAATGTCTTTTCGTAAAATATTTTTAGGCTTGAGCTTAGTGCTTTGTATCGCATTCCAGAATGCGCAGGCGACCTCCAAACCTTTGGAGCGTACCAAAGGTTTTGTGGATGCCATGATAGCAGTCGAAGTTAACAATGAAAAAAGTTATCAAAAGATCGATGCATTTATCAATTACGAGCATATTACGAGTGCAACGATAAAACCTCATCAAAAATATTTTAATCCGCAGCAAGCCAAAAAATTCAAAAAATTGCTCAGAGCCTTAATACGCAAAGTTTCCTACCCTGACTCTGGCGCTTTTTATAAGGGATCGAAATACACCTACCGAAAACCTGAAATACGCGGCTCTCAAGTGATTACTGTCATGGATGTATTACTCGTTGAAGAAGACTTAGACCTGGAGCTTGGGTACACCTGGGAAAAAGCTAACACAAAGCGGAAAGAGTGGAAGCTCATCGACCTAAGCTTTGATGGAGACTCTTTGGTAAAGGATTATCAAAATCAATTTGGTCGCATTCTTACTAAAGGTGATGCGAATGAGCTGATTAATAAATTAGAAAGCAAACTGGCTGAATTAGCAAAAGAAAATAAATAATGCAGCGTTTTTTATTGCTCAGCATTGCAATGCTCTTGT
>CAZWUO010000042.1:0-21650 GCA_964636675.1 uncultured Ectothiorhodospiraceae bacterium | reverse complement strand
CGTGCAGAGCGGAGGCCCGGGGTGTGCCGCGCGCTGAGGAAAAATATTGCAGTAGAGGAAGAGGTGTACCAAATGCAGGTGTGTCAAGGTAATTGGCAGCACCTACGGTGATTGCAAATTTTGAATTTGCATGTCCAAATAACCCACTACTGTCTGTCTTGAATTCTTGGATAATACCGTCAAAACTATTTAGAATAATATATTTTAACAAGCTGGGGGACGCGCCGCTTGCTTTGGTAATCATAAGGTCGAATTTGCTCTGACCGGAGTCTTCTGGATTGAAAAATTGTATAAATTCAACGGGGTCTCTGCCAACATTTCCGAACGTAGAAGACGCCAGGATTTCTGTATGTGATTCATTGAATATGAAGATATCAAGGTCAGTTTGTGAGCCTGGTTCTCCGTTTATTGAATAAGCGGAGGAGTCCCATTGAAGCAACAGGTTGAATCCAAGACCTTCAGGAACATGGATACGTTGATAGATATCCACACCTTCACCAGGATCGAAATCATGTGCATTCAGCTGCAAGGCTGTGTTGATATATTCGTTATAAATATTTTGGTATGAATTACGCCCACTATTACCCGCAGCGGTTACATAGACCACACCGGCTTTAACAACTCTGCCTACCGCTTGTGATATTGGATCTTCCTGAAAAAAATTTGCAGAAAGGAATTTAACATCATCAACAATAACGTCGGTATTAAATTTAAATGCCAGTTCCATGATGGCATTCGCAGCATTCGCAAGACCATTGGCCCCACTATGGAAAATAAGATGAGCACCTGGTGCGATATCATGGATAATCTGCATTAGAGCCCGGCCTTCATCGGTTTTGCCGGTACAATCCAAAGCATCTTTAATCGGTAATGCGTTTTCCGGAAGGTCTTTGCTCTGTTTGTCTGCTGCTGCGCCCTCCAAGCAATTATAGCGTCTGATATAACCCCAATAGTAATACCACTACCGTCTACAGCAAAATTTTGACGCGCAAGGTCTGATTGTTGGGACTGATCCCCCTGAGTAACAACAGAGCCTTGTGAGGTCATAATGTGGCTGGATTTAATCTCATTTAAAGATTGTAGGGGATCCAGCTTATCTAATGCTGCAAGTGGGAGTTGACCTGAAATGATACGTCCATTGATAGCCGTAGATTCTAACCCAAGGGCTACCAGGTCGTTTAAAAGAATCTCGGAATCTCCTTTGGCAATAGCATCAACTAACACGAATTGATCACTTTTATTTTTTACAGGTTTACTGTTTAAATAAACCCGAGAAGTACTTTGTGTTTCAAACTGGTGTAATTTTTTTATTAATTCAGGGCGGAGCTTAGTTGTCTTGTCATGTTGATGAATAAGATGCTTAAAATTTAACGGTATAACATCCAACGGTTCCGCTAGCGTTAAACCGGGGGAGAATAGCAAAAGACTAAAAATAGCGTACTTAAGGACTTTTTGTAAGCAAGTATTCATTCTAATCTGGGTAATCTTATTTTGGGTTGATCTAACAGGGGCTGCCGTAACAAATCCCGTTCATTCCGAAACCCTGAGTCGTGTAATATCGCTAAAGTATGTTTATTGGGAGTACCAAAACCCTTTTTGCCTAAAACAAATGTCTCTCCTTTCCACTCGCGCATAAACTCTTGAATGGGCAATCGAATATTACCGCGACTGGGGTCGGTCAGATAAACCCGATCTTCTTTGACGCCTCTCAAAACGGCAAAATGTTTATATTCGTTTCTACTCAGAAAAACGATAACAGGGCCTGATAATTCCAATAACGCAGGAAGTTTCAAGCGAACACTGGCAGACTGATACCCCCGCGACCGACTAATTTTTTCTAATTCCAGAAAAGAAAGCCCATCCCTTTCAATGCGCGTGTATTCTTGTTTGTCAAACGTTTCTTTAATGTAATCCAGCAATTTTTGTTCAGAAACATCCTCATTAAAATAATACTTCATCACGGTTGCAAGTGATGCTGCACCACACGAATAATCAAAGCGTTGCATGATTACATTCTGTTCGTTTAATTGCTTCCAACTGGTCACCTTATTTGTGGAGTTATCAATCGGATGACCTGCGTTACTGAGGAGCGGCAGATGGGAAGCACACCCAGAATACAATATAATGAATACCAACAAGATTGAGATCCATAGAGCACGTTTTGCTAAATAGTGAGTAGCCACTATAAATTCCAGATATAAGAAAAACCCATACCTATATCTCCAGCATCGTCAGAAGCACCCAGATTAAGGGTTGTTTCAAGCCGTGTCTCGTTGCTCAGTCGATAAGACATACTACCAATCAAAGAAATAGGTTCGGAACTTGTTCCACGCACCTGCTGCTTGTTTAATTGAGTTTCTTTTTGGTAACTAGCGGATATACGAGCAGAGAATGCGATCAAGCTATTGATAGATAAGCCTGCTCCAAAGCCATAATTGAAGGTATCTCCGGGTTGTATATTAGAACCAAATTGCTCATCATCAAAAGTATATTGATAGCCAATACTAAAAAACACAACGGCGGGATCAATCGTTTTTGACAGACTAAAACCTGTAGACAGTCCCCACCAGTAGAAAGGTCATTCAAGTCTGCAGGATCTGCCGTGCTTCCCGTTGGTGTCGTCACATTAATCGAGCTAGTTATGGAAGGTGATGAGCTTGATTCGGATTTCAATGTATAAAATAAACCAAGCGCAAGGTCACCAACACCCGATTTACTGCTATCGCTGACATTAGTCGCAGAAATTATTTCATTTTCATTGTATAGAAAGGGGAGTGAAGCATTCACCTCCAGTTTTTTTGTTAAACCATAACTGATATTAAGCGGTATGGAGATACTTCGGTTCCTGTTTTTTCTGAAACTACGCTGGTTTTCGTTGGTATTGTAGTTAAATCCGATAGAGATTTGTATTTCCCGGGGCTGTAACAAGACCTCAGAATCCCGGAGAAACAGACGGCTAATATTTCCCCCGGGATCGTCTGTGGGCGCTTCTCCTATTATCGCGCTTATTTCAGCGTTAGCAAAAGATTGCTCTGTTTTTGTTTTCACCTCTGCGTCTACAGAGCAAACCATTAGCGTAGAAAAAATTAAAAAAAGAAGCTTGTTATTGCTTAATAATTTTTGATGATATAGCCTGTTTTTTTGCATGGGTACATCTATCACGATTATCTGGTAAAATCGACTCGATACAATTGATTTAAATAGTTAAAGGATAGGCTGCCTGGAATTTAATTGGGGTCTGGATAAATAAATTTTAAGGGGTTCGCTGGTGTAAATTTTGTATGCTAAAAATAAAAGAGGGATGCTAAATATCAACGATGACATCATTGATGACATTAATATATCAGTGATTTCTTTAACATCATCGCTAGCAAGATACACGTATACACTGAAACTAAGCGCGATAAATCTATCAACAACTATAACAACGAAGGCGATAATTTTCGCCCATGCCATTTTTCTTGTTAGCCCAATAATAGCAACTATTGATGCAGCAGCCGTAATTATTGGAAAAATAGGGAAATAAAATGCAGTAGCAGTAGTTACTGGAAAAATAGAGAAATCAAAAAAACTATTATCATTTCCAGGTTTAAATGCATACTGGAAACCACCTACCACCTGGAGGATAGTGTCTAGCACCAAGTATCCTAGCACGAGGTAAATCCAGTTTAATATACTTGGTTTCATGTTTATTCTTAAGCCTTCTCAAAAAATACCCGTTCTAAACCATTGTAACTCTCACTTTGCTGGAACTGAATAATTATTCCTTGAACTTTGATTGAGGTTTGGATAAATAATTTTTAAATGATTCACTTGTGTAAAGTTTATATGCTAATAATAAAAGAGAAGCTCCAAAGACTGAAAGTACTATTAATAAATTAGAGGGCGTCGCTGGCGTTGATGTAATGCTTGTATGATATATATTCATGCCCAGCATCCCCAGTAGCAGAATTGCTGGAACACCTATAACACTAGAGGTAACAATTCTTGCCCATGAGTTTTTTTTTACCAGCCCAAAAACAGCAATGGTTGATACAGCAATAATAACTACTGATATAATTAATAAAACAGGGGAATATAGAAAATCTTCATCACTGGACATTATATAAATATAATTAATAGTGCTTACACTACCTAGTATATTGCTAAGCAATAAACACGCTAAACCGATATAAGCCCAGTTGACGATGCTTGGTTTCATACACATGCCTCAAAAATTTAAAAACAATAAATAATAACTTCTTCACCATTAATAGTAACAAAAGATGAAAAACTATTAAAAAAACAACTGATGGAGTAGAGTGCCTGCTCAGCCAAGTTACCCATCTCATTCAGTCTACATTAGGCACCTAACTTAGGGATGTGGCATTTATTAAAACATCAATCTTAATCTTTATGGGGTAATTTCGAGCAAAAAGAACAAAATCACCAAAGCACATCCTGAGAGGGTGTCGATAAAAATTCAGATCAATGGGAGCACAAGGCCCCATTGTGATTTACTTGCCTGAGTAGATTCAAAATAACTTAGCGGCGAATACTGACAAAACGGCCAGTATTCGCACACAGCTTTTTAAAAACTATCGAGAAACATAAGACCCGCCTAGATATGTTCTAGTGATGAACCCGTTGCTAATAACTTCAAAAGATGGCAACGGGTTTGATGAATACTGGAAGCCACTGATAGAAGAGCTACCATCAAAAAAATAAATAGTTTGCCAATATTCCCCTCTAGTCTCAGCAGACTCAGCTTTGGTTAAAGTCTGTACTAATTCAGGTGAAACAGAGGAAAGTATATCAGGAGTAGCCGTATCAGCCTGAACGGATGTTACGGTAAACACAAAGAACGCTACCATCATTGCAGCTAAGCCGCTAAATTTTAATTTCATAATCAATCTCCATTTAATTAAGAAAAACGTTGAGCTGTCAGGACATAAATCGTTAGTGCTTGCCATCCTGGCAACACTTTATCCCACTAACAATATGCAAATGAGACGTATTCAGCCTATCTGATTAAATAAATTAAATAAATTAAATAAATTTGATAAACTTAATCAAGCCAAACACATCGACCCAAAACAATTAATAATATTTGACTCTACATGTATTCCGGGGTACCTGTAATCGACGCCATACAATTGATTTAAATAATTAAAGGATAGATTGCTTGGAATTTAACGGGGGTTTGGATAAATGAATTTTAAGGGGTTCACTGGTGTAAATTTTGTATGTTAAAAATAAAAGCAAAATATCAAATATTATAAATGTTTGTAATAGGTTTTCTATGCTACGTTCAGTAGTAACAATAAAAAATATGTGCATACCAATACCTTCAATAGCTGTGATACCTATCGTAATGTAGGCAGCAACTCTAGACCAGGACGCTACTTTGATTAGCCCGATAATGACAACTATTGAAGCAATAACAATAACAGCAAGTAATATTGGATACTCCAAAAGGCTAACATTATTCCCAATATTGGCTGTCTTTATGCGATCAGCCATCGTTCTAGGATCTATAATGTTACCGTTAGTTATAATGGTGGGCAATATAGGGTCAAAAAAAGGGCTATAACCAAATACAAAGAGCGGGTGAAGTAAAATATTAAATGTATTAGTCAGTATCAGAAACCCCAGAGCTAAGTAGACCCACTTCACGATGTTTGGCTTCCTCTGCTTCCTTATTTTATCATGACGCAATTTTTAGTGTTCCTGTCGCCCTCTGTAGCATCTCGACACGGCTATAATTTAGCCTAGGCCTTTCACTTTTTGATCACAGCCTTTAATACAAGTAACTGCATTTATCGGGTGTAAACTCCGTATGTAATTCAGAGTCCCTTCAAAAGTCTAACCTTCTGTAATCATGGAGATAAATGCGAATAACGCCGTAAGCTAGTGCATGAAAAATGGATGATCCTCTTAAAAAAGTGTGCACCTATAGATCCGAAAAAGCGGTGATCAACAAACTAAAGACGCTCCAATACCGGCGCAGAAACTTCGAGCATATCACGACATTGCTTGATCATTTACCGATGAGTTCAGCTATTCCACTGAGCCACAAACGTTTACGCCAATATTATGTTATCCGACACGTATACCCATAACAACGTGAAATGCATAAACACAAAGTATGGCATTGTGATCACCGGGCTGTGTGATATTGGGGATGCACTCTTTAAAGGGTGCGCCCCCAATTGTCGTTGCCAATTGCCTGCTATGACGTGAAGATAAAAAACCGTTAAATAATATAAGTTCGTTTAAGAGTTAGCCATTTAAAGATGGCTATTGCTACTCAGCATCATCGACTATGTTATCAAACTTGACTGACTGGTTAATAAAAAATATACATTCATTCGATGAGATACACTTCGTAATATGTTTCTCTCCCCCTTTTTGTAACCAATAAGAGCCAACCGGCAAAGCTGTTTCTTCACCACCGGGAACGGTATTTACAGCGACGCCAGAAATAACAACGCTGTAGTATGCGCCGGTATGTGAATGAGTGTCACTGACAAAACCGGCAGGCATTTTAATGAAGGTACCGTGAGCACTGTTACTGATATCGCCGAAAGCTGAAGCTGCTTGCAACGTGCCAGCACCGCTTGCTTGGCCTATTTCGGTATCAAAATATTCAAGTTGTGTTACAGAAATGTTTTCCGAAGCGTCTTCGGAAGACGGGTTATCTGAATTTCCATGTGAATCAGCACAGGCGTTTATTGAAACCGAAACTAACGCCATTGCGATTAATACATTAATTTTCATATTCTCATTTTCCTTCTAGTAAGTGGGCGAAACATATACATTATAAGGTCGCTTTGCACTATAATTTATGGGTTGCAAAAAAAATCATATTTCAATAAAACGTACTTTCCTCCTTTGTATTCAGTTTAATGGCTAACTCTTCTAGATGAGTTAGTGTCAACGCTCAGCTCCGCTGAACTGGAATTACTGTCCATAGGTTTGATGTGTTTTTTAGTCTTACTTCAGTACACTATATTCAATAGTTTTTTATTTTTTAGATCGAGATTAGTTTTGTATCGCCATAGGGGGGTGTTCACATTTCTTCACTGTTATTTAAGGAATTCAAAATTTTATTGCTGCCGCAGTAATATTAGTTTCGGGAAAATTATAAATCTTTTCTAGTACAATATTTGTATTAGAAAAGCTCTGATTAGGTGGGAGTCCAAGGCAATGTCATTAAGTTAACAAATCGTAGGCTGGTGACGAGCTTGCGAACTCCCATAACATTGGGGTTTGCAGGCTCACCACTAACCATATTTTATTGTTGGATTCAGCGTTCCCGTTATGTTTTGCGACAAGACGTCGAGCGCAGGTAATGCCCAAGGCGCTTCGTGTGGCAGGCTCTGCTTTGTTCCTTTGTCAAGCACGGCAACGGTAGGCACTATTAGGCGATGCCGTCGCAGGACATGACAAGAGCGCTCGAAGGGTTGGCCTATCCGCCGACTGCTCTCCCTAAATGTGCTCATAGGCGGTGCCCTGAATGCTAATAGGCTAACTGAGTTCGTCAACAGGCTCTAGGTACAAAAAAAGTATTAGGTTGTACGAAAAATTTAAATAAGCTTGTTCAAATACCCTGTTGATACCCGTAAGTTCATCTACGTTATCAGTGGCATCGAATCCGTGGATTGGTAGTTTCGCAAAAACTGACGAAAACGAAGAGTGTCTTCAATGCAAACTGTCCGAAGAAGCTGCGGTATATGCGGATTCAAAGTGCTAGAAAAAAAGGGATCATGCTGATTCATAATTGGAATTTGACACTGTGCCAGTTGTCGATTTATTTTGCAGGCTGGTTAGATAAGGTTTTAGATATTTAATCGATTACATTGCCATCGAATTTTGAACGCCCTCTGTTGAAGTTTTCGGAGAGCGTTGGATGTTAGGTGTTATTAGCGTTGTACTATCTTAGCGAGTTTTAATGCTACTTTGCATATCACCATAAGTTATTCGTTGCGGTGAGTATGGCTTAATTTGATGTGGTGAAGCGACCTACGCCTTATTTGCACTCCCCCACAGATCCTCTGCGACATCGTTTATGGTTAATCCAGGTTGCATTGCCGAGTTTTGCATTGGTGAAATTTGCCCCAGTGATATCAGCGTTGCTTAAATCCGCACCTTGTAGGTCGGCATTGCTGAAGTCTGCAGCGTATAAGTTAGCCCCGGCGAGTTTTGCTTTGGTGAGTTGAGCAGCAACAAATTTAGTGTTTTCTAAGTTTGCCTTGTTTAAAACAACTTGTTGTAAATTACTGTTGGTGAGATCAGAGTTGCTTAGATTGATTTGCTCCATATTTGATTTGGAGAAATCGGTGTTATGCGCATGGGCGTTTTGCATGGATGCGTTGTAAAGTTGGGTCTTGATCATCTGAACATTTTCAAAGCTAATATTGTCTAGGTTTGCTCTGTCAAAGTTTGAGCCATTAAAGCGTACTTTTTTTAGGGTACTGTTGCTGAGGTTTGATCCGACGAGATGTACGTTTGTTGCGCGAATATTATTCCAGGTGGTGTTAGACAGGTTAGAATACCCCATGGCGGCATTGGACAAATTGACTTTGCTTAGCGCAGAGCCGGAGAGGTCGATTTTATCGAGCACCGCTCGAATCAGCGATAGGTCCGCAAGTTTTTCTCCGGGTTTTGCGCAAGAACTCCAATTAACGCTGTTAGACGGCGGGTCATCGCAAGCGGCGACGGCATATTGTGGAATTAGGCAGCAACAGAAAACAAATAACAGCTTTGAGCAATGCATCGATTATATTAGCCTCTATTTTGAGTGACTAATTCAGTCTAGCACGAAGCGAATTGAAATTTGCAACATCTGTTACCATACATTTGCAGTGACTTTTTTGGTATCATCTCCTTCGGAACGTTTTTTGCCCAAGTTTGTCGGATGATAAAGTTGCTGCATAAGGCGGTTGGATAATAAAGCTTGTCGTATAAGTTTGGCACATGATAATACACCTAACTTCGTCATTAAAGTGGCGATTTTCGCCGTAAGATTGCGGCCTTTGCACGAGAACTTTTTTCCTTTCATAGATCAATGCGTGGTAGTTGCTGCGCTAAATACACCAGGAGCTGGAATGGAGCATAAATCGAGAGGCTTTACCTTGATCGAGATAATGGTCGTTATTGTTATTCTCGGAATTTTGGCTGCGGTTGTTGTGCCTAGGGTCATGGATAGACCTGATGCCGCGAGAATAATCAAGGCTAAGCAAGATATACGGACATTAGAGGGCGCGTTAAATTTATATAAGTTGGATAATTTTAATTATCCGAGTACGGATCAAGGCATAGAGGCGCTGGCTGCACAACCGTCCGGAACGCCTGAGCCGCGGAATTACAAGGAGGGTGGTTATATTGATCGCTTACCTAAAGATCCATGGGGTACTGATTACCAATATTTGAATCCGGGAGTGAATGGGACGATTGATATCTACTCTCTTGGTTCAGATTCTGCGGAGGGTGGAGAAGGTGTTGCTGCAGATATCGGCAATTGGAATCTTGATGAAGTGTAAGGACTGCGCCAGCGCTTGCGCACTGTAAAACACCATTAGTTACAGATTTGACTCGCCCATTGAGTTCATTTTTTCATGAAAAACAAACTATTACAGAAGAAACCCGGCCAGCCTTTCGCGCCCAACCGGGTTTTGTTGTTGCCGCGTGGTTTCACGTTGTTGGAGCTTCTCGTCGTTATTTTTATCCTAGGCATTATTACGACATTTGCCACCATGTCGGTTTCCACCAATAGCAACCGTGTTGTTGAGCAAGAAGCCAAGCGGTTAGCTGCGCTTGTCGGTTTGGCCGGAGAAGAGGCGATTCTGAACTCCCGTGATATGGCGTTGCTGCCGATGAAGTCTGGCTATCGATTTGTGAGCGTTGATGTGCGGGGGAGGATTTCGCCGTTTGAAGATAGCTCCGGCACGTTTCGTCCTCGACAATTACCCGATGGAATGACTTTGCGCTTAGAAATGGAGGGGGATGAAATTGCGCTAAGCGATGATGAAGAGCAGCAAGACCCACCCAGAATTTATATTTTTTCCAGTGGCGAAATGACGCCCTTTCTATTTGAAATCCAGTTGGACGGAAATCGAGGATTGTATGTTAATGGCGAATATACGGGTGAAGTAGAATATCGGGGTCAGTTGAAAGAGGGTTTTGAGTAATGAATACGCTTAAGCCTAAGGCTAAGCCTAGGCCTAGGCAGCGGGGGTTCACCCTCATGGAGGTTTTGGTCGCCATGGGGGTGCTCGCCATTGCATTGGGGGCGATTATTCAAAGTGTATCGTCGAATACTGACCATGCCAGTTATCTCAGAGATCGCACCCTCGCCCATTGGGTGGCGATGAATCGCGCGGTGGAAACCCAGTCTTTAAACGAGTGGCCGAGTACCGGGACGCGTAATGGCAATGAAGAGATGGCGGGTCACAAGTGGTATTGGCAAATGGCGGTGGTTGACTCGGGAGTGGAAGATGTACGGCGCTTAGAAATAACCGTGAAACGCGACAAAAATAGTAAACAATCACTCGCCTTCTTAGTGGCTTTGCTTGGAAAGCCCGTTTTATGATTTTTCAGCGAACGCGATCAAGGTCTGTTCAACAAGGCTTCACTTTACTTGAGTTGCTGATATCAATGGCGATATTTAGTGTTTTATCGGCAATGGCTTATTTCGGACTCGCTAATGTACTCAATGCAAAAGATCATACCGAACGGCAGGCTGATAGACTCATCAGCTTGCAGCGTGCGTTTACGTTTATCGGGCGGGATATTGAGCAAGTCAGTGCAAGAACGGTGAGAGACAGTTTTGGCGAACCTCTGCCTGCGCTGAGGGGGAGTGGTTTTGGCTTGGTATTATTGGAGTTAACCCGAGAAGGTGTGCGTAACCCGATGCGCTTACCCAGAAGTTCTCTCCAGCGTGTTGCCTATCGGTTAGAAGAAGAAAACCTCATTCGCATGGTTTATCCGGCTCTCGATCAAGGCAATTTCGGCGTGCCGTTTGAACGTGTTTTGCTGCAAAACGTTAATGAATTGGAAGTGCGTTATTTAACAAATACCTTGGAATGGCAGGATTCCTGGCCGGTGGGCCAGGGGACAACGCCATTAAACACGCTCCCCAAAGCACTTGAAGTGACCATAGATGTGCAAGGGTTTGGTGAAATTAAACGATTATTTCGGGTAGCGCCAGGTGAATCAATTATTCCCCAATGAATGAGAGATCATGTATAACCCAGTTGGCGCGAAAAATAGACTCGTGCAAAGAGTTGTTAAGAGCGTGTAGAGCGTAGAGAAACTAAATGTTAGTAGCTTACCAACGACACAAAAGCAAAGGCGTTGCGCTGATCACGGCCTTACTCGTGACTTCAATAGCGACGATTACTGCGGTGGCCCTTGCTTCGCGGCAACATCTTGATGTTCGCCGCACGGCGAATGTGTTGGAGTCCGAGCAAGCCTATGTGTATGCGTTGGGCTTGGAAGCCGTCGCGCAAAAACTATTAACCCAATATACCTTGTTAGGTAATAAATATGATGATCCGTCGATACTGTATTTGCCGTATACTTTTCCGGTGGAAGGAGGGACGATCGCTGGGAACCTGGTTGACATGGAGGCACTGTTTAATATCAATAATTTGCTCGATGAAAACGATGCGCCGGATGAGAAACAGCAGGCACGTTTTCGAAGATTGATAGAAAGTGTGCAAGCGGATATAGGAGACAATAGTATAAGCGCTGAAGATTTGGTCAATGCGAGCATCGATTGGATCGATAAAAACACGAATATGACCTTTCCTGGCGGCGCTGAAGATGGTGAGTATCTTGCCAATGATAAGCCTTATCGACCGGCGAATCATTTTATGGCAAACGCGACAGAGTTAGCGTTAGTTCGAGGTTTTACGAATAACTTATTGTATGGGATTATACCTGAGACTAATGATCCTAACGACCCTAACCAAGTGGCGCAACCCATTAAGGGCTTGTTGAGTTACGTTGCTGCGTTGCCAAGGCGTAAGACGATGATCAATATCAACACGGCGGATGACAAAGTTTTAGTGGCATTTTCTCAGCATATTACGTTCTCGATGCTGAGCGATCTAAATGCTGATAATCCTTACGAAAGCCTTGATGATTTTAGCAATCATTCCGCTTTCGAGAGTCTGAGCTTGAAAGAGAAAAAAGAACTGAAACAAGATATTAAAAATGGCATGGCGGTAGAAAGCCGTTATTTTAAAATATTGGCGACGGCGCAAATTGGCAATAGTTATGCGCAGTTAAATGCTTTGCTTTATCGCAATTTACAAGGTGGTACCAAGGTCATGACGGTATCGCGTGCGCAAGGAATTATGGGGTTTAAATATGCGGGAAAATATAATATTCCGTCTCAATGAAGTGACATCACCCAGTGATGAGGGCTTGGTGCAATGGGTGCGCATGAGTGAAGAAAATACCACACCTATTGCGACAAGTCGTTTATCTGAGCTTGCTCATTTAGTCCAGGGCGCGAATGTCATTGCATTAGCACCGAGCACCGAAGTTCTATTAGGTTCGGTGAAAGTGCCGACCCAAAATCGCCAAAAAATGCTAAAGGCTATTCCTTTTGCACTCGAAGATCAGTTGGCAGACGATATCGATGATTTGCATTTTGCAGTGGGGCAGCGTGACACCGATGGAAACGTGGCGACTGCGGTAATATCGCGGCGTCAAATGGATGCTTGGCAAGCCATGTTTCGTGAGGCGGGTTTGTCCATTAATGCGCTTATTCCTGATATTCTTGTTTTATCCTCTGAAGTTGATGTGTGGGTTTTATATATCGAGCAACAATATGCGCTTTTACGCACGGGTTTGCAAAGCGGTTTTGCAATGGATGCAGACAATGTGTCGGCAATCTTGGCCTTAAGTTTTGCGCAGCTCGAAGACGAACAGCTACCGCAGAGAATTGAAGTTTGGTCGGAGACACCGTTACATGAAATATTAGCGCAAATACGAGATAGCATTCCTGAAAGCGTGGAAGTTGTCCCGCATGGGGGAGGAGAGGAAGTGCCTCACAATAACGGCTTGCTGAGTCTATTGGTGAGCCAGGGCTTTGATCAGTCCAAGACGATTAATTTATTACAAGGTGATTATAGTCGACGTGAGCAGTTAGGAAAATTATGGCGACCATGGCGTTTAGCGGCTTCACTGGCGGCGATCTGGTTTGTGCTTCAGTTAGTGATTTCTATTAGTGAAAATTCGGTGCTGGACGAACGCAATGTACAGCTCAAAGCCGAAGTTATCCAGATTTTTAAAGAGACCTTTCCTGAAACCAAACGCATTGTGAATGTACGGGCCCAGATGGAGCAGAAAATAAAAGAAATTTCTGGAGGAAAAGCAAATGATAACGAGTCATTTGTTGTGTTAGCGATGGAAGCAGGTGCCGCGTTAACCAAAACTTCTGGACTCGTAATGCGCAGTATACGTTATAAAAATGGGGAGCTAGATGTGGAGGTTGAAGTGCCGAATTTACAAGTTCTCGATAAGCTAAAACAAGATCTTGGTGCAACGAATAAGCTCAGTGTTAAAATTCAATCTGCATCGCAGAAAGACAATAAAGTCCAGGGTCGATTACAAATTAAGAGAGTGTCATGAAAGCATATTGGGCACAATTAAAACCGCGTGAACGTTTAATGCTAATGGCCTGTGGCGGGGTCTTATTACTTATTTTTATTTATCTACTTATGATTGAGCCTGTTTTTGATAAAACAACGGAGTTAAAAACTTCGGTTGCAAAACAAGAGCAATTGCTGCATTGGATGCAGCAGAAATCTGCTGAAGCGAAGCAGCTACAGCGCACGAATCGATCGAGTGGAAATGCCCGCAAGCAGTCTATTCTGGGTCTTATTGATCGCACAGCAAAGGCTGGCAAGCTAGGGGACTCTATGAAACGCGTGGAACCTGATGGCTCCAACCGGGTTCGAGTCTGGCTGGAAAATGCCGCGTTTGATGATGTTGCGCGTTGGTTAACTAAATTACAAAATAAGCATGGACTTAAAGTAACTTCAGTCATTATTGACGCGGAAGAAAATTCAACCGGTAGAGTTAGTGCACGTTTGGTATTTGAAGGAGCGGCATGAAGCGTAAAGTAATTAAGTTTTCTGTTGTTGGTGTAGTTGCGTATTTATTTTTCTTAGTCACGCAGATACCTGCCATTTATGTGGTTAGTGCAGTGGAGTCTAGTATAGATAATAATAATGCATCCTTTAAGGTTTTTGATGTTGATGGGACGTTCTGGGAGGGGCAAGCGGCGGCGGCTATAATCGGTGGGCGGATGTTTACCGACGTGCGTTGGGAGCTAGAGCCTGCTGCTTTGTTAATCGGTAACCTGTCTGTTTGGCTGAGTGTGCGCAATAATGATGGACAGCTGCAAGCGAATGTTTCTCGGTCTGTGTTTGGCGGAGTTCAACTAACGGATGTTAAAGGGCGGTTGGCGGCCAGTGATTTGCTCGGACTGTTAAAAATTCCTGCGATTAAGTTGGGTGGACAATTTGGTTTTAATTTATCAGAGCTAGAGCTGGTGGATAATAAGTTAACCTATGCGGAAGGCCGTGTGGCATGGAATGGGGCTGCTTCTGAGTTCCCGCAGAAATTACAACTTGGTGATTTAGCCGTAGATATAACAACCGCTGATGATGGAATTAGTGCGCAATTGAAAGACGGCGGTGGCCCCTTGGACGCAACGGGTTTATTAACACTTGACGCTGCCGGTGTGTATCAGTTTAGTGGAAAATTTGCCGCGCGTGATGGGCGTAATAGTTCTTTAGCACGTGCGCTTAACATGCTGGGCCGCGCGGGGGCTGATGGAAAAATCGATGTGACCAATACCGGAAATATTGCGGATTTTGGGTTTTTTGTGCAGTAGTGTTGCAAGTAGTCCATTAACCTTATAGTCCATTAACCTAGAATCCGCCGTTGAACGAGCTGAAGTGTGCGTTTGTGGTGGTGTATACCCGTGGCGTTATAGATCAAGGAATTTAGGATTAATACTCTGTTGATGGAGTACTTTGCGTGACTCACGATATTAGTTCTGAACAGCTTGCATATCTGTCTAATCTTTTTTCTCGTGCCGTAAAATATCAAGCGCAAACACAGTTTGATCTTGCGCAAAAATATTATGAAAAAGTATTAGAGCTTGTTCCACAGCACCTCGATAGTATCCATTATTTGGGGCTTGTGAAATATAAACAAGGACAGCTGAGCAAGGCTATTGAATTGCTTAAGCAGGCGGGATCGCTCGCTGGGGATAGCAATGCTGAGATTTTTTATAATCTTGGGATTGTATATAAAGACAATCAAGAATTTCAAAAGGCGCAAGAATCTTATCTTCACGCCTTGCATATAAACCCTCGCCACTTATTGGCTCATTGCAATCTTGCTATTCTTGCTAGACGACTCAATGAAGCAGAGTTGAGTGAGCGGCATCACCGTATCGCCTGTGAATTAAATCCCATTTTTAGTACCTGTGCCAGCGATTATTTGAGGATGTTATCTCGTCTCGATGATTTTCCTGAAACAAATCAGTTTTGCAAACGTTTGGCGAGCTTGTCCTCTTCGCTGAAGCCAGCCACGGAAAAAGAAAATAACTTTGCAGCGCGGAAAGTGACCTCCGAAGATCATATTATTCCTTCTTTGCTAAACTATGATTTCAAGGCTTCTGCAGAAAAAATTGCAAAAATTCATTTCAAATGGGGAAGTCATGCGACGTTGTTAAACTGCGAATCACTGGTTAATGAAAAAAAAAGTGAATCTCAGCGGCTAAAGCAAAATAAAAAATTACGTATCGGCTATTTATCGCCCGATTTTCGAGAGCATGCCGTTGCTCGATTTATCGAGCCAATTCTTGAGTGTCATGATAAAAATAAATTTGCAATCATTGCTTATTTCAATCGTGAAGTGGAAGACCCTGTAACGACAAGACTTAAGCCGTTTTTTGACGAATGGAATTCAGTAAAGGAGCTCGATGATAATAAACTCTTTGATTTAATCAGAAATGATGTTATCGATATATTAGTGGATCTTGCAGGTCATACCGACGGAAATAGACTAATGGTATTTGCCAAAAAACCAGCGCCGATTCAAATGACTTATTTAGGTTACCCTAATACCACGGGTTTGCCCACCGTCGATTATCGCATTACCGATGAAATTACCGACCCTCCAGGCAAAACAGATCAATACTATAGTGAGTCGCTGCTGCGTTTGGCGGGGTGTTTTTTATGTTTTCGTCCCGAGTCCGATTGTCCCCCAGTGAGTGCATTACCTGCATATCAAAATGAGTATGTGACGTTTGGCTGTTTCAATAATTCAATGAAAATAAATAGCGATATTGTGGAGGCCTGGTCAGAGATATTAAATGCTTTGCCCTCTAGTCGTTTAATTTTACGCGCTAAGGTATTTTCTGATGAGCGAGCAAAAAGTCTACTATTACAGCAATTTGATCGCTGTGGTGTGGCTCAAGAGAACATCATATTGACCCCGTATGTCGCTACGAATTATGCAGCACTGGGTTTATATAACCTGGTTGATATAAGCTTGGATACTTTTCCCTATAATGGAACGACGACGACTTGCGAATCTTTATGGATGGGTGTGCCGGTAATCACTCGTGCGGGCAATACGCATGTTAGTCGGGTAAGTATGAGTATATTAAAGGCGCTAAACCTAGACGCATTCGTTGCTTATTCAAAAAATGAATATATAAAGAACGCCATCAAACTTGCGCACGATTTAAGCCGTTTGGCCGAGTTACGCAAATCTCTGCGCAGCAGAATGCGCGACTCTGAGCTGACGAATGGAAAACGGTTTACCCAAAAACTAGAAGCAGAATATTTAGCAGTTACCAAAAAACCTATTTGCAACTGAGTGTGCTATTTGTGGGAACTTACTTTACATTGTTGGACAAAGATAACATGAGTGGTGTACCCGATGTATCTTGATGTATTTATTTCAGCGCTTAGATTCTTCAAAATTATTTTGAAATACCAACCAACTCCAGTGATGGGGTGTCATTTTTTTCGGGCTATGCCAGCCGTGCTGCGTTAAACTTTTTGCAATAAACATATTCATTACACCATGGCCGATGAGCGCCACGGGGCCTTTATCATTGGCGTGGGTGATGAGTTGTCGAGCAGCTTGAGTGGCACGGTTGCGTGCCTGAGTGCGGGATTCAATGCCGCCGGTATAACCGAGGTACCAAAGTATTCGGCCAATAACCGCCCAAGAAATTGCGCGCAATGGAAAGGGGTATGGAATGGCATAAGGCACGGGGATCTCGCGAAACAGGGGCGAGCTAGTGCTGGGTTTTTGGGATAAACGTGCCGCTGATTCCACGGAGCGGGGTAAATCACTCGTGAAAATTTTAGATGATGATTGAATGAGTTGACATAGTTCTGCAGAGGGATGACTAGCATTTTCTATCCCGGCTGAGTCATAGGCTTCCGCCAGGTTCTTGAGTGATTTTGGCGCTACTTTTGTGCGCAGGTCATACGTGGGTTTGCCATGTCTTACGAGTATAATTTTCATGTATTCCTTTTTTGCGGGTGGTCGTTAGTTGCAAAGTGCTGCAATATGCGCGCTAACGCTACGTGCTAATGCATCGAGCGCATAGCCTCCTTCCAGGCTTGAGATAATTCTTCCGGCGGCATGTTTATCGGCAATATGTTTAATCTTTTTTGTTATCCATGCATAGTCATCTTCAGTCAGGTTTAAATTAGCCAGAGGGTCTTCTTTGTGCCCATCAAATCCGGCTGAAATGAAAACTAGCTGGGGTGAAAAGGCATCGAGTTTTGGAATAAGCTTACGCTTAAAAAGCGCGCGATAGTCGCTTCCATTGGTTCCGGCTGCGAGCGGAATATTGACGCTGTGATTATTCTGTGTTTCCACGCCTGTGTATGGATAAAGCGGATGTTGAAAAGTAGAGCAAAGTAAAACCCTGGGTTCATCTTTGAAAATGTCTTCCGTACCGTTGCCGTGGTGTACGTCAAAATCGATGATGGCAATTCGCTGTATTGACCATGTATCTAATGCATGTTTTACCCCAACTGCAATGTTGTTAAAAAAACAAAATCCCATGGCTCGGGCATATTCGGCATGATGCCCAGGTGGCCGGATATTACAGAATGCGGCGTGATGCTCGCGTTTCATTACCAAGTCTACCGCATAAATTATGGCACCTGCAGCGCGCTGTGCGGCATTTAAGGTATGCTTGTTCATTACGGTATCTGGGTCAATGTTTACCACGCCTTGGGTTTGCGGAGCCAATTTAAAGATAGAGTCGATGTAGGCCTTTTTATGCGTTGCCAGCAATTTTGCGGTACTAACGAGTGGCGCTTGGTAATGCCGGACTTTAGCGCTCAGATGTGAGCTTGAGTTTATAAGCTCGTTGATGGTGCTTAATCGTTGTGCACATTCGGGGTGGTCTAGACCCATGTCGTGAAGCAGGCAATCTGGGTGAGATATCAATGCAATACGCATGATGATCCTTTTATGGGTTTATTGCTGAGGTTCGAAAATTCTTGGGGCGCACATGTTGGAAATTTGTCGCTTATTTGAAACAGTCAAACCGTATTTCTCCTGTCTTAATCAGGTGACAAAATCTTCCCTGGCAGCGATAAAAATAATGCGTTAATTAATCGCTAGTTTAACAAAAAAAACTGAATCACGAGAGCTTCTGCAAGCTCTTGATGCAGCAAGCAAAATTTATAATCGGCTCATCGTGAAAATGCGTAATGCGGGTTTTTTGATCGCTCTATATACCGCGTTTTTTTCAGCTAAATAATCTGTAAGAGCATGATTAATATAAAAATACTCTAGAATCCTCTTATGCTTTGGCGGTGTTTTATTCACAGGTGGTGGTATGACACTTTTTTGACTAATCGCCTTGACGCCATGTCAGCGGGTATCTATAGTGTAGTAAAGTGGGTGATTGTGTATGATTGTGGGTTTTTATAAAGAGCAGTGAAAGGTGATTGATTGTTTCTTGGGGTGAGCAATTTAAGTTTGGATGCTAAAGGTCGTTTGGCCATGCCCGCTCGTTACCGTCAAAAAATTAAAGATGTGAGTGCTGGGCGGGTGGTTATGACCGCGGATCCTGAGGCTTGTTTACTCTTATATACCCTGAATGAATGGGAAGTTGTAGAAGAAAAGTTGACCCGGCTACCCAGTTTTAATCGCCAAACCCGAAAATTACAACGCCTCTTGTTGGGTTATGCGACGGAGCTAGAAATGGACGCTAGTGGTCGTTTACTTGTTGCCCCTGCTTTACGCGAGTTCGCCAATATGGATAAAAACGTAATCCTTATTGGACAAGGTAATAAGTTTGAAATCTGGAATGACAGTGCTTGGGATAAGAATATTAGTGAGTGGAAAGAGGAAGGCTTAGATTTAAAGGATGTACCTAGCGAACTAGGTGATTTTTCGCTCTAGTGCATCAACCCTATTATATTGATGGAATCTGTCAATAGATGTACTCACTATGGAAAGGTAAACACTCAGCGTCATTTTAAAACGTAATAGTAACGGCTCAGATTGCGTTTGATTTGTTCGAGAACAAGGAAAAAGCGCGGAGTTTACACGTGCAAATGAGCACTTTATAACGCATTAGTCGGACAAATCAAAGGTGAGCTAAGTCGTTACATGGAAAGTTTGCATATTTCGGTGCTGCTTGAGGAAGCAGTACAAGCACTTAATATTAAAAAAAAGGGTATCTATATAGATTGCACTTTTGGACGTGGCGGTCATTCAAGAATGATCATGGATCATCTAGGGCCACAAGGAAAGTTGTTCGCGTTGGATAAAGATCCTGAGGCCTTGCAGTTTGCGCAGGAGCGGATGGGAGAAGACAGTCGTTTTTCCATTGCACAGAGTTCGTTTGATCACTTAGCGATACAAGCTCAGTCTTGGGGGATTTTCGGCCAGGTAGAGGGTGTGTTGTTTGACCATGGGGTGTCGTCGCCGCAGTTGGATAATGCACAAAGGGGGTTTAGTTTTCGTCAGCAAGGGCCACTGGATATGCGCATGAACCCGAGTAGCGGAATCAGCGCAGCACAATGGCTAGCAAAAGTACGGGAACGAGACTTGGTAAAAGTTATTAAAGAATACGGTGAAGAGCGTTACGCAAAGCGCATCGCGCGCGCGATTGTGCAATCACGTGCGGTAGCCCCGATAGTGAATACTGTGCAACTTGCAAAAATCGTATCCGATGCCCATCCCGCTTGGGAGAAGGGCAAACATCCCGCTACGCGAACTTTTCAAGCCATTAGAATTTATGTGAATCAAGAGCTAAAGGAGCTCGAGCAGGTCTTGCCTCAGGCGGTGGATGTGTTAGCGCCTGGTGGTCGTTTGGTGGTCATTAGCTTTCATTCCTTGGAAGACCAAATTGTAAAGCGGTTTATTCAACAACAGGCCAAGGGCGATCAATACCTCCCCGATATGCCTGTTCCCGCGAGTATGTTGCAACCGGTATTGCGTAAACTTGGGAAGATGGTGGCACCTGTGCAACAAGAAAAAGCACAAAATGCACGTTCAAGAAGCGCTCGAATGCGCGTGGCTGAGAAGTTAGGAGGCGTTGTTACGTCAAAGGACAGTAAGGGTATTTCCTAATGAATGCTCAGGCGCAAACGGTAGAGATGGCCGAGCAAAAATTTTCTTGGGTATTGGCATTATTAATCGTTGCCATTATGGGTTCTGCGGTAGCAGTTATTTATGCAAAACATCTAAACCGTAAATCATTTACCTTGCTGCAAACTTTGCAGTTTGAGCGTGATGAAATGAATATAGAGTGGGGGCAATTGCAATTAGAGCAAAGTACATTTGCTACCCATAACGTGATTGAACGTGCGGCGAGAGAACGCTTGAATATGGAGCTGCCTAGCCAGAAAGATATTGAAAGGCTTAGGCCATGAGCAAACAATCTTCTTATTCTAACAATGTGTGGCGAGTGCATTTATTATTAGTGCTGATTGTTTCCGCTGCCGTTTTTTTGGCGTGGCGAGCGTTAAATATCCAAATTATCGATAATCAATTTTTGCAAGCGCAGGGCGATGCGCGTCATTTGCGGGTTATCTCATTGCCGGCACATCGCGGGATGATATTAGATCGCAATGGCGAGGCGTTGGCTATCAGTACGCCGGTAAACTCGGTATGGGCGGATCCTCAAGCAGTTGATTTGCAACACCCTGGATTACCCGCGTTGGCTAAAATTCTGGGTAAATCGACCTTTAAGTTACAGCAACTATTGAGGAGTAAACAAACTAAAGAATTTGTTTATTTGAAAAGACAAGTTAATCCTTCGATAGCAACAGAAATTCAAGACTTAGATATTCCCGGGATTGCCTTGCAACGAGAGTTTAAGCGCTATTATCCGCAAGGCGAAATTAGCGCACATGTTGTGGGTTTCAATAATATAGACGATGCAGGACAAGAAGGCGTAGAGCTCGCTTTTGATACTCGTTTGAGTGCTTATCCAGGGAAGCAGCGGGTGGTAAAAGACCGCTTGGGCAGGGTAATACGTGCGGTCGATTTGATTGAAGAGGCGCTTCCCGGTGTCGATGTTAGCTTGAGCATTGATCGTCGTTTGCAATATATAGCGTATCGAGAATTAAAATCAGCAGTACAAA
>CAZWUO010000041.1:0-21816 GCA_964636675.1 uncultured Ectothiorhodospiraceae bacterium | reverse complement strand
GAGGGTTCGAATCCCTCCTTATCCGCCAGGTTGAGATAGGGGCTTTAGCGCCCCTATTGGTTTTAACGTTTATAGAGGTAGTGCTTACATATAAATTTCAACATCTCCGAACAAATCTTCCGCAACATCCACATCCTCTAAGAGCAAGTCAATGTCAACGTTGTCCATTTCCATTTCAGAAAATGAGTTCCAGAAATCCATTTGTGTTTCTTCATAAATATCGATTGATGTATAGGTGTCCATTGTCGTAATCCTTTGTATTTTTTGATGAAAAATATTTTGTCTCTGTAGAATTGAGATGGCCACCGTGCACAGTTCAAACGGCGTCAGTGACGATTTTTCGCGGATTAAGTCATGACAGAGTCCCTGATTGCTGGTAGAATTCGCGGCCTTTCTACGAAGTCCTTTTGGGGAGTGTAGAGAGGAATCTATGGTGGCCTGTATTGGTCCCCTCGCAGCGATAGATTGCGAACCCCGCCAGGCCCGGAAGGGAGCAACGGTAGCAGTGGACTCGGGTGCCGAGGTGTGGCTGGTACAGGTCGCCGCCTCTATTTCTTATTTCTTTTATTTCTCTCAAATATATTGGCATCACTATTGGCATCACTCTGTGCAGTCGATTACAATGGTCTGCCTCCGCATAGCGCGTGAGCGAATGAGTTTGTAATTAAAAATATCTGGTAAATCAATGTCATACCAAGTTTTAGCTCGAAAATGGCGGCCTAAAAAATTTGCTGAAGTGGTTGGTCAAGAGCATGTTTTAAAAGCCTTGATCAATGCGCTTGATAGTAATCGATTGCATCATGCCTATTTGTTAACAGGTACTCGTGGTGTTGGCAAAACGACGCTTGGGAGAATTCTGGCTAAGTCACTAAATTGTGAACAAGGTGTCAGTTCGACGCCTTGTTGTGTTTGTGATAGCTGTGTGGAAATTGCTGAGGGTCGTTTTGTCGATTTGCTCGAAGTGGATGCGGCATCCCGCACTAAAGTGGAGGATACTCGCGAATTACTCGACAATGTTATGTATGCGCCCACACGCGGGCGGTATAAGGTTTATCTTATTGATGAAGTTCACATGCTCTCTAACCATAGTTTTAATGCCTTACTTAAAACTTTAGAAGAGCCACCTCCACACATAAAGTTCGTGTTAGCGACAACTGACCCGCAAAAGCTGCCGGTTACCATACTATCGCGGTGCTTAAAGTTTAATTTGAAATGCATACCGTTAGATCAAATAAGTACATATTTACAAGAAGTATTAACGCAAGAGCAGGTTGCGTTTGAAGAGCGCGCATTAAGACAGATTGCACGCAGTGCGACTGGAAGCATGAGGGATGCATTGAGCTTGCTTGATCAAGCGATTTCTTATGGCCAAGGGAGTATTAACAGCACGGATGTGTGTTCCATGCTTGGGACATTAGAGCGTGAAAATATTATTCCGCTGATGTCAGCTTTAGCCAAAACCAATGGCGCTGAAATATTAGCGCAAATAGATCAGCTTGCGCAGTTTGGTGTTGATTTCGCGTCTGTTCTCGATGCTTTTATTTCCTTATTACACCAAATAGCATTGCATCAAGTGATTCCTGCAAGCAGTGATGATTTGGATGATGCGGTAAAGTCACTGGCGGCTGTTTTGGCGCCAGAAGATGTGCAGCTGTATTATCAGATTTCGCTTAGCGGAAAACAAGACCTCGCACTTGCGCCTGATCAGCGAGCGGGTTTTGAAATGATTATGTTACGCAATCTTGCTTTTCGGCCCACTAGCGGGATGGGCGTTTCAGAGAAACGCTTAAAGGGCGAGCAGCAACTGCGAGGGCATTCCGCGAGTAAGCTCTCCAAAATACCAAGTTCTACTAAGACAGCAGCAAAAGCGGAAATAAATAGCAAAACTCCTGCACAAGCTGCTGCAGATAACACAGCAAGCTCAGATGAAAGTTTGGTCGAGACAAGCCTTAAAAGCTCGTGGAGTGAGGCCGTTAAAACGCTTAAACTATCAGGCCTGGTGAAGCAGTTGGCGTTAAATTGTGTCTATGTCAATAGAGAGGGTGTTAACTTAACGCTGATGTTGAGCAAAGAGCATACGCATCTGGCGAGCAAACAGTTGGTGGCGCAATTTCAAGATGTTTTACGCACACATTATACTGCGCCACTTGTGTTAAATATTCAGATAGGTGAAGTGCAGCAAGATACGCCTGCTATTACTCAAGAAAAAGAGCATAAAGCCAAAATAATGGAGGCGTATGAAATATTGGAAGCTGATCCAAATGTTCAGGGGTTAAAACAAATATTTAACGCAAAAACAAATCCTGATTCAATTCAATTAAATGATACAAAATAATGAATTTGCGTGGAAAAATGAATCATATAAAGCCACAAATTGACCATATAGAGAGGTAGTTGAGATGAAAGGCGGACTGGGTAACTTAATGAAACAAGCGCAGCAAATGCAGGAGAATCTGCAAAAAGCGCAGGCAGAAATTGCGAATTTAGAAGTAACAGGGCAATCTGGCGGTGGTATGGTGACGGTAGTAATGACGGGTAAACACGACGTTCGACGCGTGACTATCGATCCCTCTTTGATGGAAGAAGACAAAGAAATGATTGAAGACCTTCTGGCGGCAGCGGTAAATGATGCTGTGCGCGCATTAGAAAGTACAACAAAGGATAAAATGGCCGGAGTGACCGGTGGAATGGATTTACCGCCAGGTATGAAATTACCCTTCTAAGTGGCGATAAAGTGTATAGCCCATTACTTGAGCAACTCATCGATACCTTAAAATGCCTTCCGGGTGTAGGGCCAAAAACCGCCCAGCGCATGGCTTTTCATCTATTGCAACGCGATAAACCGGGTGGGCTGCGGCTTGCTGATAGTATCGTCAAGGCGATCGAAAATATTGGGTACTGCGAAAAATGCAGGACATTAAGCGAGCGAGCCATATGTACTTTTTGTGGCAATCCATCCCGTGATCAGGCGCAAATGTGCATCGTAGAATCTCCGGCAGATATGCTGGCCGTTGAGCACGCTACGGCTTATAAAGGGATATATTTTGTATTGCAAGGCAGTCTTTCGCCGTTAGATGGCATTGGCCCGGAAGACATCGGAATGGATTTATTCGAACAGCGCCTTGCAGAAAATATAATCAAAGATATTATCCTTGCAACAAGTCCAACGATAGAAGGCGAAACCACGGCGCAATATATAAGGCAAATTGCGCATAATTTTGCTATTCCCATTTCTCGAATTGCGCACGGTATTCCTATGGGGGGAGAGCTAGAATACGTTGATAGTAGTACTTTATCGCGTGCATTTGCCGCTAGGCAGTCTATCTAGCTATAATCTTCCCCAATTTGATTTTTTGCGGAATCGCACATTCGGCAAAATTAGGCCTAGAATAACCCCCAGCACTAAGACCCCGCCGCCGATTAAAAACCAGTTTCGAGCCGATTGGTCTTGCAGCTTTATATTTTCTTGATCCAGTTCTTGGATGTCACGTTTAATCGTTAATAATTGTTCTTTCAGCGTCTTATTTTCGTTAAATAAACCAATCTGATCGGCCGAGATTTCTTTGATATTGGTGACTTCAGAAGTCAATTTCTTGCGTGTTTTATTTAATTGACGGTTTTCCGTATCGAGGCTCTCTACTTGCTGTTGCGCGGTGCTCAAATTGGCGCGTAATTCTTTAATCTTGGCATTAAGCTGCGCATTCTTTTTCTCAAAAGAGGCAATCCTGAGCCGCGCAATCGGTTCGTTCACCAGGTACCGGCGAAGTACCCAGCCTTCTTTCCCATCTGCAGTTCTAACCAGTGTATAGCCCGCTTCCGTATCATCTTCGATGACCTCAATTTTGGTACCCGAGCGCAAATTCTTTAGGATCTTATTCGAAGAACCTTGCCCTGTACGCATCGTTACTTCAAATACATCTGTTACATAGCGAACTTCTTCTGCGCAGACGACAAAGCTGGTTAATAAAATAAAAGCAGACAAGATGGTTTTCACAGTTTTTTTCCTTAAGGCTAGAAGCGCTAATTCTGCGCATTTTTTTACTGGAAAGCAAATACAAAACAGGGTTATTGAATGATGACGAGCGAGTGTGAAAGTGTAGGGTAATGACTACAGTCAGAGGTTTAGAGCGAAAAATTCTATTGATACTCGGCGTTAATGAATGCCCATATGAATCAAGTCAGCGTTTTGTTGCTCTATTGAATAAGAGAGTTCAATATTTTGGAAACATAAGCCGGCGCCCTCTTGTGAAGTGCGAATAACCTTTGCTTCCGCCGTCGTATTTATACCGTTTTGTAACAACGGAGATACAAAGCTTACTTGAATAACTTCATCCGGTGGGAGGGCTATGTGTGGAGTGACGACAAACATTCCGTGAGAACTCACATCGCGGGTGCGTGCGATGACGAGACCGAGAGATGCATCGTGTATCGCGACACTAATCGAAACTATCGTCCGATTTGACCAACGCTGTTCCATTGCATCTCCGCTAAGTAGGGTTTGGGGTATGGAATATCCTATAACGATAATGAGTTACAATAAGGTCTAGACCTAAAGCGAAGAGTTTTCAAGTAAAACACAATATTAATTTTACAGGCGCCTATTTTTCGAGTAACGGGTGTAATTTTTTCCAAACGTTTTCTAGCAAAATAGGCTGTGCCTGAGCATTTGGGTGCAATTGATCATCGAGAAAAAAACTTCTGTCATTTTCAATTCCTGCAATCAACAGCGGCACCAGTGGAACGTTAAGTGATTTTGATAATCGATGAAAACTGCTAGTAAATTGTTTTGTAAAGAATAATCCATAGTTTGGTGGTATGGCCATACCGATGAGTAACACTTTAGCGCCGGATTGCTGCGATTTTTGGATCATTTTTTCCAGGTTTTTATACATGTTTTTAAGCGACAATCCGCGTAAGCCATCATTCGCACCAAGCTCAATAATAACAATGTCGGGAAAATGTGCGCTTAATATACGATTGATGCGAATAACGCCTGAGTCTGTGGTATCGCCACTAATGCTGGCATTTATCACCTTATAATTATAACCTTGCTCGCGGATTCGTAATTGCAGTAGCGGAACCCAGCCTGCGTTTTGGCGTAATCCGAATCCTGCGCTTAGACTATCACCAACCACCGCAATAGTGGGGCTTGCGCATAGATTTGTTACACACAGAAATAAACAGAGGACGATGATAGGTTTGAACATGATTGATTCCATAGAAGTAATATTGAGTGTAAAAAATTTATCAAAAAAAGTCATCAGCCCAGGCCCAGGGGGTGAGCTTAGTTTACTAGAGAATATTGAGTTTGCCATCGTTTTAGGAGAATCGGTTGCCATCGTAGGTCCCAGTGGAGCGGGTAAGTCGACATTATTGGGTTTGCTTGCAGGCTTGGATACACCGAGCTCGGGTACGATAAAATTGAATGGCGAGGATTTTTTTGCATTAGACGAAGACCAAAGAGCAAAGCTCAGAGGTGAAAATATTGGATTTGTATTCCAGTCTTTTCAATTGCTGCCGAGTTTGACGGCCTTAGAAAATGTTATGTTACCGTTGGAGTTATTAGGTAAAAGTAACATTGTAGAAAGCGCCACCCATGTCTTAGAGAGGGTAGGCCTCAGAGATCGAATTAAACATTATCCTAAACAATTGTCAGGGGGTGAGCAACAACGCGTGGCGATTGCACGTGCGTTTGCTCCACGCCCAAAGATACTCTTAGCGGACGAGCCCACGGGGAATCTTGATTCAATCACCGGCCAAAATATTATTGAATTATTATTTGAGTTAAATAAAGAAGAAAACACCACCTTGATCTTAGTGACTCACGACGAAGCATTAGCCGAAAAATGCGATCGAAAATTAGTGATAGAGGCAGGGCATTTGATAAAGGTTGCGCCATGAATAAGTCTAGGCTAATCATCCTTGCATGGCGATTTTTGTTCCGGGAATGGCGGTCAGGGGAGTTAAAAGTACTTGGTTTTTCCTTAATTCTGGCAGTAGCCGCGATTACTTCGGTTGGGTTTTTCACTGATAGGGTGAATCGTGCATTATCCCAGCAGGCGAATGAATTACTCGGTGCCGATATTCTCATTCGTTCTGATCACGAACTGGCTGAAAAATATTTTGCACTCGCTGAGCAGTATCAATTGGAATATTCTGCCACTGTTGCGTTTCCGAGTATGGCTATTTCCGCAAGCTCAAATCATCTTGGCATGTTAAAAGCGGTTGATGAAAACTACCCACTGCGTGGATCGCTGCACATTGCTAGCGAGTTATTTTCAATTGGGTCAGAGACTCAGAGCATACCAATGGTAGATGAAGTTTGGTTAGAGGCGCGCATATTAACCGCGCTCGACGTCTCCGTGGGTGACAAAATAGGCATTGGTGCGAGTGAGTTTGTGGTTGCCGCATTAATTACCTCAGAGCCGGGACGTGGTGGTGATATGTTTAGTATAGCGCCGCGTTTATTGATCAACCGAGCAGCGCTAGCAGCCACCCAATTAATCCAGCCTGCAAGTCGCGTGAAGTACAATTTGTTAGTGGCGGGTGAGGAACATAACTTAGTGCTTTACCGCGCAGCGATTAGTGCGTTTGCAGAAAATGGAGTAACGATTTTAGGTGTACGAGATTCGCGTCCCGAAGTGCGTACTGCATTAAATCGTGCGGATCAGTTTTTAAGTTTGGCCGCAATAACAAGTGTAATACTTGCAGGAATCGCGATTGCTCTCGCTGCACGGCGATTTGCCCAGCGTCACCTCGATCATTGTGCGATTATGCGCTGTATTGGCGCTGATCAACGGTCTATTTTTTACCTTTATTTGCTACAGATGATTTTTTTGGGACTCATCGCCAGTGTATTAGGCTGTGCCCTGGGTTATGTTGCGCATTTGTTTCTCCTCGAAGTATTGGCTTCTCTGGTGGGTGTCGCATTACCAGCGCCGAGTTTGTGGCCTATGGTTGCTGGCGTCATGGTGGGTTTGCTGACATTATTAGGGTTTGCGTTGGCGCCATTATTACAGCTCAATAATGTTCCGGCTTTGCGAGTATTAAGGCGTGAACTCGGTGCTTTGCAATCTCAAAGCATTCTGGCTTATGTGCTAGGCGTAGCAACGCTTTGCGCGCTTATACTGTTGCAAATTGCGGATGTAAAACTCGGAATATATGTGATAGGGGGATTGCTGCTGGCATTTGCGGTGTTGGCTCTCGTAGCCAGTATATTTATCTATTTATTGCATTTTATTCCTCATCGTTCGGGTTCAAGTTGGCTGCATGGGTTAATCAATCTGCGCCGCCGCCCGGTCAATAGTATTATCCAAGTGAGTGCCTTTGGCTTGGGTATCACGATTCTTTTGCTATTAACCATCATTCGCGTCGATTTGCTCAATGAATGGCAGCGCAGTATTCCCGATGATGCGCCGAATCGTTTTGTGATTAATGTACAGCTTGCGCAAGTGGAGGCAATGAAGGAATTTTTTGCAGAACATCAGCTCGGCGCCAATCCTATTTATCCGATGATTCGTGGGCGCTTAATATCGATTAATGGTGCACTAATGACCGATCAGGTATTTACGAATGAGCGTGCAAAAAACTTGGCAGAACGCGAGTTTAATTTGTCTTATGCGGCGGATATTGCGGAGGGCAATGTATTACTGCAAGGCGAATGGTGGAGCGAAGCACAATATGGTCAGGAATTATTGTCGGTGGAAGATGGCATCGCAGAAACTTTGAATATGAGCATGCATGACGAGCTAGTCTTTGAAGTTGCGGGTGAAACCTTTAAAGGAAAAATATCCAATATACGCAAAGTGGATTGGGATTCATTTAGACCTAATTTTTTTGTGATGGCAGTACCTGGGCTGATTGATGAATTACCTTCTACTTCGATGACCAGTTTTTATTTGGCACCGGAGCGTTTTCAGGTGTTGAATGCAATGGTCAAAAAATTCCCTAATGTCACCGTGATTGATATTGCGGCTATCATGCAGCATATACGCGAAATTATTTCACGCGTCAGCATGGCGGTTGAATATATATTTTTCTTCACCTTATTGACCGGGGTCATGATCTTGTATGCGGGTATACAATCAACCCATGATGAACGTTTATTGGAAAATGCGATAATGCGAACTTTAGGCGCCAATAAAAAGCAAATCATGCAAGCCTTATGGGCCGAATTTGTATCTATGGGAATGCTCGCAGGCCTTGTTGCTGCATTTGTAGCGACGGGCATGGCGTATGTGATATCCAGTAAAATACTCGGCATGCCGTTTAACCTTAATCTGAATGCATGGTTGTTTGGCATCTTGGGTGGTGCTCTTGGGGTTGGAATAGCCGGTGTATTGGGTAGTCGCGGTGTTGTATCGCAACCACCCTTGCAAACCTTAAGAAAGCTGTCTTTGTGATTGAGAGCAGACCAGCTCTCAACAATCTTTCTCATTTCAACAATAAAACCTTCACTTGAGCGGGCGCGATGGTCATACCATAAGCGTTGGGTAACATGCCATTTTGTCCCGTTGGTGTGGTTAACTTTGTTGCCGGCATTCCACCGATTAGGATGGTGGGGCTGCCCAATATTGGCCTACATGGCCCCATTACCATTCCTGACATTACGCCTGTATTAAGTCCTGCATTATCACCATTACTCATGGGTATTGTGCTCATTTGATTGTGAGCAGGCATGCCGCTAATTAACACTTTTATTGCGGCAGTTGGAGGTATTACGGTTGGCCCTGCGGCCATATTTGGATAAGGAATAGGCGTAGGAACTGGCCCAGCCGGGCTGGGGATGGGGGTTAAACAAACGTCCGGCATTGCAAAATTAATTCCGCCCATTTGACAATTGGCAAACATAACAATCTCTCCGGTTTAACCCATATGAATTCGTTCAGCGTCAATTTTCACATCTTCTTTGGCTGTGATGACGGCTTGCTGAGAACGATTAGAAAATAAATTTTTGACATTGTGAATAAGATTGCCAGCGGTGAGTTGATCGAGATCTCTTACCCAGCGAAAACATTGTTTGCTGCTTTGGCTAATACGCCTAGCGGCGGTGTCAATTGAGTCAGAAAAAATTTTCACTCGCTCGATTGTTACATCCGCTTGTTTACCTGAACTCGCTAATTGCTCAACATGTATGTGTCCTTTATTTGCGATCACCTTTAAATTTTCTGTTGCCATGCTTAAGTTGTTAGCGCTGACCATTTGAATGTCTTTTTGTGCAGTTATCATTAAATTACCTTCGTCGACGCTAATGGTGGTGTTTTTCGGTAGGGCCATGACTGCTTGCTCGCTTTGAGGACGATCAGTCACAGCAAGAATAAAATGTTGCTGCTGTTCATCGATAGCAATAAGTACACTATCGTTTATTTCAGGGCGAATCATGCAGCTAAAGGCTACGGTGACCGTTAATATACCGGCTTTTCCTTGGATGACATATTCTTTGCCGTTAACTGCTTTTACTGTTCCGCAAATCAAGGATGATTGAGCGGGTGGGTTAAAGAGTTGGGTGATGTTATTTTTTTGCATTATCATATTCCTTAATAGAATTAATGGGGTTTCCAGTGTTCGGCTTTGTAGCGTTTTTCATCCATGCCCAGTGCTGAGCGTTTATTCGCGCCGGACCAAAGCGTATTTTTGTCAATAACACCGTGCAAGTTTGTACGAAACAACGAGGCATTTGAAAAATCTGCCCCGGTGAGGTCGCTGTTGGATAAGTCTGCATAGGTTAAATCAGCCGCGGACAAACGTGTTGCGTGACAAGTACTTTCTCCTAGTTGTGCTTGGATTAAATTGGCGCCACTTAAATTAGCGCCAGTGAGATTACAGCGTTGCAAGCTTCCTTGTTCGAGATTGATTTTTTTCATGCTGGCTCCTACTAATTGGCTCTGATAAAAAATAGCGAGTTTTGCCTGCGCGTTATCAAAGCAAGTATTGGTGAGGTTGGCATCCATGAAGCTAGTTTGAGTAAGGTTGGCATTGCTAAAATTGCAGCCGGACAGATCGGCTGCCCGAAATTGTGTCATGGCTAAATTCATGCCTGAAAAATCTTGATGAGTGAGCTGTGGTTTTTCAAAAATTGGCTGTTGCAAGTTTGCATCACGAAAGTTTACGTTGGTTAATATAGCCTCAATAAAATTAGTGCGTTCAAGATTGGCGTGGCTAAAGTTTGCATTTGTTAAATCGGCTTTAATTAATGTCGTAAACTTCAAATGAGTTTGAATGAAAATCGCTTGTTGCATGTTAGGGTTGATAAAGCTGGTCTGCAATAGGCGAGCTTGGCTGAAATCTGCCTCGCTGAAATTGCCATCGATAAAGCTGGCGTTCTCCATTTCTGTTTCTTTGAACGAAGCCTTTAGCATATTGGCAGACAGAAAATTAGCTAATTTAAAATTGGCCTTGTCAAATATACTGGCCTCGAAATGACAGTTAAGAAAATTGCACTCAGATAGATCCGTATTCGAAAAATCACAATAAGAAAAAGTTATGTTTTCGAACACGCCGCCACTTAAGTCAGCGCGGGAATAGTCATTATGGCTTAAATCTAAGCCTTGTAAAAATTCACCGTTTTTGACTTCTTTTATCAGTTCATTTTTATTCATCGTTATCAACCCATGATTTTTATGCCGTTGACTTGCTCTACACTAACACCTGTCGCGATGGCAATTTCCAAGTCTTTTATTCGCATGGCGACCGTTCCTTTTGTAATGCCCATTTGCTCTAATGACAGTTTTGTGGATTTAGCACCGATATCAGCACTTGAGGCGTGAATTTCAGTGCCGCTGATTTTTGTTCTCAGTTTATTGATGGTGGTTTTAATGGTTTCAAATTTTATAACAGAAGTTTTAAATTCTAGACTGGCTGCAAGCTTAAACTCAATATCCCCGCCTACAAATGTATCAATTTTATAACCAAGGTGTGTTGTGGTTTCTCGCCCCATCATGAATTGATCATGGCCACCGTTAAAAAACCAGGCAGAATCACCATTATGATGCTCATACGAAGAACCATGAACGACGGAATAGGAATTGCCAGAAACAACCTCAATTGTTTCCCCATGATGTACGTTGAGTTCATTTCCTTTATGATAATCGTAAGTATCGCCAAAAGTTTTGGTAATATCATGATAAGGATTATCTGACGTTTTTTCTCCTTTTTTAATATTGCTTGCTATCGTAGATTTGAAATCAGGACGCATAATAGGTGCAATCCATGCGTTGATAGTTCCCCCTAATCCCCCTATACCCTTAAACTCTGGGGCGGGGACTCCATCTTTGTATTCGGATATGTCGTCTCCCTTAGCTGAGTCATAAATATTTAATGTGTAACCAGTGCCAAAATTGACTGTTCGGCCACCACCATTCGGTGAAGCACTACAATCTGACCAGGAGTAATGAGTTCCGTTGTGGTAGTCGAATTCATCTCCCCAGGTTTTTTCAACCAAGCCATTAACGCTGCCATCGGTTTCTTGAAACTGGGTTGGAATATCCCAACTGGCAAGTTTTGTTGAACTGCTGATGGTATTAATGTCGAGTGTTTTTCCGGAAGAATCTTTGACATGCTCTTCTAAATATCCCGTGCCGATAATGTATTCGCTTTCATTGGTGAGATAACGAAAACTTTTACCATAACGGAATTCATATTCATCACCATATGCTCGTTCTACTAAATAATCCCCTGACATTTCTTCTTCGGTGGTGAGTGTTTTTTCAAATGAGAGGGTGTTATCACTTGCCGTTGTGCTGAGTATTGGAAAACTAAAATCATTTGTTGAATCACGAATAATGTCAGTTTCTGTTTTCACGTTAACATGAAATCCGCCATCGGATTTTAGTGCTAAAAGCCCGCTTGTTGCAATCAGCCCGTGATTTGGGTTGGAGGATGTCACCTGAGAGGGGAATTCAGCATTAGAGAGGGCGCCCTGAATGACAGGTAAATCAGGATTGCCATTAATAAAACTGATGAGAACTTCGGTGCCACCTTTTAAAGGAATGAATAAACCATCTTTAGTCCCTGCGCCGGGTTGAGACATACGCATCCAACACGAAGACTCTTCTTTAACGGAAGAGTCAATGAATTGAAGTTTGACACGATAGCGGCCTTGTTTATCAATCTCTGCTGACAAAGGGTGATTTTGTTCGCTGTAAATGAAACCTGTTTGCGTGCCACTGAAGTAGGGGCGTGGAGTCACTTGTTTAGGCCGAAAGACAACGTCGCTGAGAATAGCACGATATTCATTTTCATATTGAGGCGCTGTTAAAACATTTTCACCAGCGGTAGAATCTGGAACTGATCCTTTATGAATGACACCTACCAAGAGATAATTATTGTTTAGGTTAGGCATCGGGTGGTTTAACACACTGAAGAGATGGCCAGGTGCTAATGCGCAAATGCCACTTTTACCATCGAACACATTTTTATCGGTATTGATTTCTTCTAAACGAATTTGGGCCAAAGTGCTAACTTCATTTGAATCGCTAATGTTTTCACCGGCGAGATGCAAGGTTAAACGGGAGTCTGAAGACCCCTCTGTAGCTTCCATGGTTAACGACGGTTGAGTAGGGTCATAATCACGAATTGCTACGGCTTCTACTGTTTTATTGGTACTTTGCATTAATGAAGTAATGCTCGAATATACGGCATTGCCGGTGGGGTTTGCATTGAATAAACACTCGGAGTTATTGCCAACCTCAGGATAAGAGTCGTGTAGATTATCATAATTTTGTTGATCACTGATGACTAATTTTGAACCGCTACTACTATGGATGAAGTAATAATAAATGCCATAATATTCCATCAGGCGAGAAATAAAATTAAAATTAGATTCTTGAAATTGACAAACATATTCTTGAATGAGATATGTTTTTTGCGTATCTATGACAAAATCAATATCATTAACCAGTCCAGCATCGATAAGTTCCCTGTTGATAATCTCAATAATGGTTTGTTTTTTGTATATTTGGCTTGATTGGCTTAAGGTTTCCAGCCATAACTTGGGGACTAAGGTTGCTTGGTAAAAATGATATTGGCTATCATCGCTTCGTAAATAGTTAAATGAAGAAAGTGTACCGTGTACTGGAATTTCAAGACTCTCTTGGGTCGTCGTAAATACGATGTCGTCGGTAAGTAATTTCTTACTGTCAACCGTGAGACTCATTGCAGCCTTAATTTCAATAACGTAATGAAACAATCGTGATATCCTTTCATTCCCAACAAAACTGACCACGGTAAAATCATCAATTGCATGACTGCTTGTGCTAAAGTTAAATGAAGGTGTTGACATAATTTTGATTATCCTTACTTTGGTGGTTTCCAGTTTTCCAATTGTGAACGATCGAGATTGGCGCCAAAAAAATCAGTCTCTCCAACCGTTGCTTGACTAAAATCGACACTGTAAAGGTTGGCGTAACTTAAGTTGGCATTGGTTAAAAAACTTTTCATCAAACTGCCTTCCATGAGATTAATGGATTTCATATTGCACTGCCTAAGATTGGCTTTATTAAATTGAGCCATTTTGGCCGTGGCGCGATAAAAACTGGCACCTTCGAGGTCGGCTTCTGCGAAATCTGACATGCAAAGGCTGGCCTCTTCAAAGTTGGCTTTGCGTAATAAGGTTTCTCGAAAGTTAGAGCGATCTAGTTTAGCTTTTTGAAAATTAGCATTGTCGATGTTGCAACCGTCAAGAAAGCGTGTATTAGCCATTTCGGCAGAACTAAAATCGACATGACTTAATTCGCAATCAATAAAATTTGATTCAGTGAGTATTGCCTCGTTGAAGTTAGCCTTATTTAGTGTTGTGTTAATAAAATGTGAAGAAGGCATGTATGTTTTGTGAAAAATGGCGTTTTGCATATTGAGTTTAAGGAAAATAGGGTTTTTGAACCGTGCTTCGCTGAAATTCGTGTGTTCTAAAATGGCATCAAGAAGATCTATGTCTTCCAAATTACACGCTTTGAAACTGGCATTGCTTAAATTGGATTTGCCCAATTTTGCATTGCATAAATTTGCGTTATCAAAAACGGTATCAATTAATATTGCCGCACCAATATTGGCATCCTCCAAATTTGCATCACTTAAATTTGCTCCCGTTAAATTAGCGCCAGTCATAATGGCGCCTTTTAAATTAGTGCCTTTCAAATTCGCATGAGAAAAATCAATTTGTTCAAGATAAGCCTCACTGAGGTCAAGACCTGAAAGATCTCGGCCTGATAAATTAATGCAAGCATAATCGCCGTCAACTAACGATTCACCCGTTTCCAATTTTTTATTAAAACGATGCAATACAATATCTAAAGGTTCATCATGTGGTGAAGATCCCGGATCTATCATATGAGCACCCATACGATAGGTTTCTTTAAGCTTTAGGCTACCATCATCAATTTCTTGTTGCAGCTTTGAAAGCTCAATGTTCATTTGAGGTAATTGATCTTCAGCTTGGCCTTGAACGCGCAATTGTGCAATGCTTTTTTCTACTTCATCAATGCTGGATTGAATTTCATCGAATACATCATCCAGTTTGGCACGAGGCAAAGGTGGAGGTTGATCTATCTTGTTGATCGCTGTTTTTATTTTTTCACGGGCTTCATCGGTAGCAGGCGTATTGGGGAGTTCATCAAGGCTGTTTTTTAATTGTTGTTTCGTTTCTTGTTTTTTTAGTTTAGCCAATTTATCCATTTCTTTTGAAAAATCATCCAGTTTGCTGAGATCTAATTCTTCTAAGTTAATGTTTTTTGGATTGTCATGAATTCCAGGCGCTATTTGATCTATCAGTGCCATGAGATTTTTTGTTGCGGGATCATCGGGAGCTTGATGAATATCAAAATCAAATTTTTCCATGTGAGGTGCGGGATCAACACCTGCACTGACTAATTGTTCCTTTAATAATAATTTTTGCTTATCGAGAGCCTCCATGGCTTCTTGCTGGCTATTGTTCGCCTTGTTATCCATGTTCTTGGCCATTGCTCCAAGATTACCTTCCGTAGCGTCCATCATTCGAGCAAAACCACAACGCATATTGTTTGGAATGAGGTCTTTTGTTGTCAGTGCATATTTATAACCAGTATCTGAGTCAAGGCGTTTGCGCATTGAATATTCATATTGCTCTACGCTACGGGCTGAATCTTGATGACTTTCATAGGCAACGATTAAATTTGGGATATCCGTGGCGTCATCGGTCGCAATATTGGCTGTGCCTCTAAAGAGTAAAATAGCCATTTTTACTGCTGGAAAAAGAAACAATGTTTCAGTTTTCATTTCCAGTTCTTGAAACAGTTTTTCATCGTGCTGCTGTTGCTCATAAAAACAACGTGTTTTGAAAGCGGGTAAATTGCCTTGAACTGGAATATCTTCTGGGTGCATGTTAAGAATTTGAATTTGTTCATTCCCGTTAAAAAAACCTTCCAACCATTGATCTTTAGGGGCTGCATTGAAGTGGTTCCAATTAAGGTCGCTGGCATAATTTGGTGCAAGTTCTTTCAGCCATTTGCCATCATAGGTGCCAATTTTGGATGCTCGTTCTTGCCAGGTAATATCCAGTGGGCCAAATCCTGCGGGGGCAGGGTGATGACTTATTGAGGTGATTATGTGTTTAGGGTCTTCGATATTTGGCATTGGCAGGCGCTGTTCACCGAATACGTCGATTTTATCCATGCCTTTACCCACAGGGTTTGGTTTGTATTCGCTGCCACCAAACGCATGTTGGTAATTAATCGGCATCTTAATAAAAGGCTCTGGTGCGGTAGGGCCTAACATATTGCCCCAATATCGATTGCCGACAATTGACAGTGATTTATTGATTGGGCCGACTTGTACTTGGGCATGACCTGCCGTTATTGGTTGGCCTTGAGGTGCGTAATAATCGCCGAAAACCAATACTTCGCCATTGGGTTTTGGCATGCCAATATCGAGAAAACTGTCTTTGCCCAATTCATCGCTAATTAAACGCCATAAATCCTGTTCTAATAGTGGCACTATCAAATTATCTTTACTGATAGGAAATGCTAACATAATGGCAACACTCATGCGATGAGTTCCTTGCCAATTGAAACATTTATAAGATGTCGATAACTCAAGTGGTTTAATGATTTTCATGATGAAGCCTGTGTAAAGAGACAGCAAATTTAAAATACATCATAGCAATAAACCAAAAGTATTCAAATGGTTTGAGAACGCCAAATTTCCTTAACTGGCTTGAGATTTGGCCGTCAAAATTTGCAATAGACGAACAATTGGGAGCTTAAAACCAATTAATCAAGGTTTCATTTTTCTGCCGCGATTTATGAATCGTGCGTTGTTTTTTACGCGGGCGCTCAAATTTCCAGCCGCTGGTATCTTGCAATAAAGCCGGTACATCCGGTACTAAAGAGCGTGCGGTTATCGAGCCTGTGCCGCTGGCATGTGCAACATAAAAGCTGGCGCCGAGAATGCCGAACAGGGTTTCACCCATGATAAATTCGGATTGCGCAGTTTCCCCTTGATTGAATTTTTGATTGGTAATCGCAATCGTATCAGCAATCGCACTGCGAATTTGTAATTGGTCGATGAGTGAATTGTTTGATAAATTATTGATAACCGTTCCGTTCAAATTATCAATATAACCCCGTGTGCGATTAAAATTAATATCTACGGTGCCACTAGGATCAACGGCGACGATAATGGGATCGATCGTCGAAGCGCCAAATGCGCCTGCTGAATCCAATACGGCATTTTTTGCAATAATATTGATGGTTTCACTTGTGCTCTTGCTGCGTAGTCCGGTGCTTGCATCAATGAATGGCGTGCTGGTATTACTTAAAATATCACCTACAAGCGACTTAACCGTCACGGTACCATTAGGTGCTGATAATAAGCCGAGTAAGATGTTCCCCGTGTTAGCAGTTACTGTGATATTACCAAAGTTAGAGGTGATATTAGATAAGCTATCTTGGGTAAAACTACCGGTGGTATAGTCAATGTTTTGCTCGACGTATAATAAACCGCTGGTTGTCGCATTTGACAAAGTGTTTACCTGCAAATAAGCCAGCGCAGAGTTTTGGTCTGAGCTGTTTAATAAAATATTAGCTTCACCCGATGTCAAGCTTAAGCCAAAGCTATTGCCGCTTGCATTTTCATCTTTACCGAATAATAAGGCATTGCTGAGATCAATAAGTCCATTGCCAGCGCTCGTATTTATGCTGACATTAGTACCTAATACCAGCTTAGCGGCGAGTGTATTAGGTGTGAGGCTTTTTATACTGACACCACCACTGCTCTGTGTGGACAGATTACCATTCAATACGACTTTATTGCCCGATGTTGCGGTAATCGATCCAAAAAGAGTCCCGCTGCTTAAATCTCCGAGCATAATGTTTCCATTACTGGAAGTCAGGGTCCAATCAAAAGGTGTTCCTGTAATGCCACTGCTAATGTTTGCGCGTGCGAGATCCATATCATTAAGTGTTGTGATTTGTCCATAGGCTTTAGTCATGCCATTCGCTTGTAGACGTAAAAACGCTAAAGGAATTTTGCTACCGATGGTGCCGAGCTCAATCGCACCCTCGTTGGCTACCACGGTAAGTGAACCATCACCATCAATATTACCTCCGTTTAGATTGACGATGCCGGTATTGGCCGTGCTCTCAAAATGAACATTTCCCGTTACATAAACTTGCGGAGCGAGCGATAAGTTAATACTACCTTCGCCAATGGTACGAATACTGGCATTGGTAAAAAAGGTTTCGCCGGAGTTGATAACGCTTAATGAAGACAATGCGTTATTAACATCTTGCCCCATATTGCCAAGCGTAATTTTACCATTGCCTGCGGTGTTGAGTATTAGATTATAAGTACCATTCACTGCGCCGCCATTGATGGCGATAACACCGTTATCGCTGGTTGCCATGGTAATATTATTGGTTAATAAAATGTTTGATGCTCTGGATAGATTAATTCCTGTTTTGCCGGTAGTGATATTACCTTCTAAGCGTGTCAGTCCAGAGCTGGTGATACTTAATGCACTTAAAGCGGCTGTATTGCCTAAGGTATTTAGCGTTACATTACCCGAGCCAGTATTAATAGCGAGAGCACCTGGGCCTTGAATACCGGTGCCGGAAAAGTTCAAAGAGGCATTGGTCGCCGAGGTATTAAAACTGCTGTCTTTCAGCAAGGCAATAGCATTCACGCCACTCATATCAATCGCTGTTGCTGTGCCCGATGAAATGATGTTGCCTGCCAGTGATAAGGTGCCATCGCTATTAATTGATAGATTTTTACTGACATTAATAGTGCCTGCATTCGCTAAATTAAGATCACCGGTCATGTTTATTGTGCCACCTAAAAAGGTTTCACCTGAGTTATTAATGCTTAGTTTTGCATCACCACTAATGCTTGTGCCAACGGCTAAATTGACTTGGGCTAATGCGGCAGTGGTGCTGATAGTCCTATCGCCAATAAAGCTAATGTCGTTAACGCCGCTGAAATCAACCGAGTCAGTGACCACAATGTCTCCAGAAATCGCAACGAGTTTGCCACTGCTAAGGCGTAAAAAGGCAAGTGCTTCAGTGGTGCCAACACTGTTGAGATTAATCGGGCCAGTGGTTGCATAAATCGTGAGTGAAGCCGTATTGCCCTGATTGCCATTGATTGCCTTTGTCCCCACATCAAAGCCGCCTAATGCACGAATGACGATGGCTCCATCAAGGATAATACCCGAGACCCCAGAAACATTAACTTGATTGGTTGTATTGATATTACCTTTTAAGGTTAAAAGATTTGATGTATTGACGGTTAATGAAAGTACGGGATTAGCCTCTGTTCCGATATTGCCTAAGGCAATATTACCGCCAGTTGAGGTAACTGTCAGACTGGCTTGTCTGATGCCGCTGTTAATATCAGTGCCGCTAAGATCGATGTCGCTAGCAGCACTAATGGCAGTGTCACCGTTTAGGTCAAAACCGGATGTGGTGGATAATGCAAGATTGCCCCCAGCGGTTATCGCAGAGGCGAGATTGCCGTCTGTCACGGAGCCAAAAGTGATTTTAGCACCGCTCAAAGAAAGTGTGCTATTAGCCCCTGTGGTTTCCAATGCTCCCTCCACAGAGATTGTGCCTGTGGCCTTGAGCGTCATGGAGCCTGTCGTCGTTACTTTCGCAGTATTAAGTACATTGATGCTGTTGCTATTTGCGGTTAATGCGAGAAAGCTGTTATCACCTTCGAAATTTAAGGCTCCACCATTGCTGATCTCTACGGTTTTTCCTGCAAGTGCAGACGCGTTGTTAAACGCAATATTTCCGCTGCTCGATTCAAAAATATATTTTGAGCTGACATTAAATGCCTGAAGTTGTGCATTTCCAATATTTAAATCATTAGCCGAATTGCTGGTGGCATCTTGTAAATAAATGCCTCCGGCGGAGTTTGCGAAGCTTAGTTCTTCTACACTTATTTGGGTACCTGCTTGCTGCACATAGTTTGGTGTATCTAATTTTAGTTTGCTTACCCCCGCAATGTTCATATGGGTAATTGAATTCGATTGAAGGTTTAATGTGGCACCGGTTATATCCGCGTTAATAGTCGATAGTTTGATCGCATTCGTTGCAGAAATATGGGTGACATTACTCGCTAAATTGATAGATGTCGCTGCTATATCAATAAGCTCAGTTGCATAGATATTATTAATATTAGCGGCGAAGATGTCTCCTCCGGTTATTGTCCCCGAGTTACTAATGATTAACGAACCAATTTTTTCACCGTCAATATTTTTTCCAATGTCTCCCGTAATACTAAATGATTTGCCTGTGGCCCCGTCAATGGATAATGAACTTGCATTATTACTTAATACGTTGCCGGTCATTGAAATGTCACTATCACTGGATAGAGTTAAGCCTTGGTTGAGTAAGAGGTTACCTGTGAGGTCGATGTTGTTACCGAATAATGTGAGGTCGACGTTATTACCTAATAAACTGTCACCAAAACTAAAATTACCGGTGCCTGAAGAGATTGCTCCATTGACCGTGGTAGCACCAGCGGTGCGTGCCATTCCTGCGGCAAACGTGGTTGATCCTAGGGTAAGCATCCCGCTGTTTTGAAACAGGGTAGTACCGCCAATGCGGTTGTTGCTTCCGAGTAAACTGATGGCATAACTATTGTTGTTTGTAGTGAGTGCATTACTCGTGAGATCGTCTAAAAAGCGAATAGTCGCGTTGCCTGATTTGTCAATAGACACGAGGTTGAAGGTATTATTTCCCAATATTGTCTGAGTATTCACTCCCGAGAATAATACCGTGCCGTTGTTCGCGTTGAAGCTGCCAGTGCCGGAGTTTGTCCAATCACCGGTCACCGTCATGGTATTCGAAGTGCTATTAAATGTTCCGCCGGACAACGTAAAGTTTCTAGTATTTAGCGCGACTGCGTTGCCGTTGAAGATGCCGGCTGTATTTGACAGTATATTGCCCACCGTCAACGCATCGCTAAGACTGATGGCTGAAGCCCCGGATGTGCTTAGATTGTAAAATTGACTGCCACCACTCGTAATGTTTTGGCTGCCGCTTCCATTAAAATTTACCGTGCCGCTATTGGCATTGAATGTTCCGCCGGAGTTTGTCCAGTTTCCTGCCAGGCTAATGGAGCGATCTACGCCGGCTACAAGCCTGCCCTGTGAAATCAACAAGTCCTGGGTGAGTACCAAGTTATCGTTTAGAGTGACTGCCCCCCCTGTTTTGTTGATGTTTATATTAGAGAAGCTATTGCCATTGCTGGTTATGCTTTGTGCGTCAGACCCATTAAAGCTGACGGCGCCGTTATTGGCCGTAAATATGCCGCCGTTGTTTGTCCAGTTTCCTGCTAGGCTTATTGAATAATTTGCGCCGGTGTTAAGTGTGCCTTGTGAAATCAATAAGTTCTTGGTGAGTACTAAGCTATCCATTAAAGTGACTACATTACCTGTGTTATTGATGTTTATATTAGAGAAGCTATTGCCTCTGCTGGTGATATTTTGTGGGCCAGATCCATTAAAGGTTACCGTTTGTCCATTGGCGTTGAATATACCATTGTTGTTTGTCCAGTCACCTTTTAAGGCGAGTGCATTAGATAGTTGAAAGATCTCATCACTGGCGCCTTCGATGATGAGATTATAATAATCGTTGCTACCAAAGTCTTTAATGGTAAATGTGCTACTGCCACGATTGCCGACATATTTCACGGTGCCGGAATCGGAGTCCATGCCGCCGCTTATATTTTCAGTTCCTTGTAATTGCAAGGTTCCGTAATTATTGAAGCCCTTATGGCGGAGGTTATTCCCGGCTAATGCCAGGGTATTATTAATTTGGATAGTCAGCGCGCCGTTTATCCTAAAATTTTGTGCCAGTTGAAAGGTCTCATCACTGGCGCCTTCAATGATTAAATTATAATAATCAGTATTACCAAAATCTTTAATCGTAATAAATGACGAGGCTCCCGTTGCACTGCCGTCACCGACATATTTCACAGTACCGGAATTGGTATCCATAGTGACACCTGTTAGGTTCTCATTGCCTTGTAATTGCAAGGTTCCATTATTAGAAAAAGTGGTGCCGGTTAAGGTTAAAGCATGACCGTTTAAGGACAGTGTGCCCGTGCTTATATCCAGGTTTGAGGTGCTTAAAGCGCTGCTTAATTGAAACGTTTCATTGCTCGTGCCTGCAAGCACCAAATTATTATAATCAGTTCCGCCAAAGTCTTTAATGGTAAATGTGCTACTGCCACCGTTGCCGACATATCTCACAGTGCCGGAATTGGTGTCCATGGTGACACCGGTTAGGTTCTCATTGCCTTGTAATTGCAAGGTTCCATTATTAGAAAAAGTGGTGC
>CAZWUO010000040.1:0-22127 GCA_964636675.1 uncultured Ectothiorhodospiraceae bacterium | reverse complement strand
GCGGATATATTGAGTGAAGAATATTCTGGATTGGCTGGAATGTGAACTAAGTAATGGCATAAATTCAATTCTTGGTTGCTTAAGCCCGAGTTTTCCCGACCAAAAACAATCGCAACCTGGCTGTTTGCGGCTTCGCGGACAATCAGTTCGCCACATTTTCTGGCATCGAGCTGGGGCCAGGTAATCGTACGTAAGCGAGCACTTGCTCCTACCGCCAAGTGGCAACCTGATAGGGCTTCATTTAATGAGGTGCATTGTATTGCGTGCTGCAAAATCTCATCAGCTCCCGAAGCTCGGGCAGTTGCTTCGCTGCAGGGATAGTTGCGCGGGTTAACCAGGTATAGATTTGACAGGTACATGTTTTTCATGGCTCTTGCTACCGCGCCAATGTTTCCTGGGTGTGAAGTTTCTACCAGTACAATGCGGATGTTTGTTGCGTTTATATTCATTTTTCATTGTTTACTTTATTAAGTTCATTGATTGCTTTGACGTCACGTTATAAATACAATACGCGCCTTACATCAGACCTTGGTCGTAGCGTCATAGAGTGCCTCCGACCCCTTCATTTATCGAAAGCGGAGCTTAATCAATAATGCAACCTATGGTTAGTATCGCAGTACGTGCTGCTCGCAGCGCAGGGAATATCATCACACGTGCTCTCAATCGAGTGGACACATTACAGATTGTTGAGAAGAAACAAAATGATTTTGTGACGGAAGTGGATCAGCGTGCAGAACAAGAGATTATCAAGATTTTGCGTAGGGCATATCCAGATCATGCCATAATTGCGGAAGAAAGTGGTGAATTACGCGAGCGTGAAAGCGCATATACCTGGATTATTGATCCGCTAGACGGTACCACAAACTTTCTCCACGGGTTTCCGCAGTTTGCGGTTTCGATAGCACTTAAATACAAAAACAAAATTCAACATGCCGTGGTGTATAACCCCGTCAATGATGAAATGTTTACCGCCTCACGCGGGAGTGGAGCCCAATTAAACGAGCGACGAATTCGGGTTGCTCAGCGCAAGAACTTAAAGGGTTCGTTGCTGGCGACGGGTATTCCATTTCGTGAGGATCAGGATTTAGATTTGTATCTTGCGACGTTCAAACCCATGCTTGAAGGAACCGCGGGTGTTCGTCGGGCAGGTTCTGCCGCATTAGATCTTGCTTACATTGCCGCAGGAAGGTTTGATGGTTTTTGGGAGTTTGGCTTAAATTCGTGGGATATGGCCGCAGGGTGTTTATTGATCGAGGAGGCTGGTGGGATATTGACAGATTTTGCCGGAGAAGACAGGTATCTGGACTCGGGCAATGTCGTTACGGGTAACTTAAAAGTGCATGAGGAAATGCTGCGTAGATTGCATAGTGTGTTGCCGCAAAAAGAACGACGCTAGTGGTTAAATTCTGTGGGCTTTTAGGTGAGGCGCATAGTTTTCCTGCTGCATTAATAATTCAAGTGATGAAAATGAAACGTCAACAGACCCTAATCAATGCTGAAGAATTGAATTCAATGAGGGCCAATAGAAATATTGTTATTCTCGATTTGGGCGATAGAGCAAGTTTTCTGCAGGGACATATACCGGGCGCTAGGTATGTTTCTTATGCGGATATCGTGTGCGCGGAGCCGCCGGTTGAAGGTCTATTACCGACTGCTTCGTCATTTAGTGTGACTCTTTCACGCCTTGGGATTAATGCACAAAGCGCAGTCGTTGCCTATGACAACGTAGGCGGAACCAACGCAGCTAGATTTCTCTGGACACTCGAGTTGGCTAAGCATAACGAGATGGCGTTATTGGATGGTGGTATAGCTGCGTGGAAAGCCCAAAACCTTCCGCTCGAAAAAACCTCAGAACCATGGGTTCCGTCTGGTTATACCGTGCGTTTTACTGCAACGGTCTCCGCAAATAGCGCGTATATATTATCCGCATTGGATGATGTAAACGTAGTGTTACTCGATGTGCGTACGCGCGCTGAGTACGAGGGTAAAGATGTTCGAGGGCGGCATGGTGGGCATATTCCGCGAGCGGTGCATTTTGAATGGCTCGATGGTATTGATTCCGAAAAAAACCTATGCATGCGCCAAAAGCCGGAATTATTGGCCAAGCTTTCCCAGCGGGGTGTTACCCCTGATAAAGAAGTCATCGTTTATTGCCACTCGCATCGTCGTTCAGCTTTTACCTATTACATGTTGCGGGTGCTTGGTTTTGAAAATGTCAAAGGCTATCCCGGCGCTTGGTCTGATTGGGGCAATAGAAAGGACACCCCAAAAGAGCTCGTCAACTAAAACATAACAAGGCTAAAAATTTATCAAAGGAAGCGAATCCCGTGTCTGCAGAAGTCACCAATCCCCCGGTCAATAAATCGAGCAAGCAACACACCCCGATGATGCAACAGTATTTGCGTATCAAAGCAGAACATCCAAGTGTGCTGTTGTTTTATCGCATGGGTGATTTTTACGAATTATTTCATGATGATGCAAAAAAAGCGTCGCGTTTACTCGATATTACGTTGACCAAGCGCGGTACATCGAATGGCCAGCCGATTCCAATGGCGGGCATCCCCCATCATAGCGCCGAGACTTATCTGGCGAAATTGGTACGTTTGGGCGAGTCCATCGCCATTTGTGAGCAAATAGGTGATCCCGCGACGTCAAAAGGGCCGGTAGAAAGGCGAGTAGTACGTATTGTTACTCCAGGTACCGTCACCGACGAACGCTTGCTCGAAGAACGCAGAGATAATTTGCTCGCCGCTTTGCACTTTGCTAACGGACTCTATGCATTAGCTTGGTTGGATATGTCGAGTGGCCAGTTTTCTCTCATGGAGCTTGATAGGGAGGAAGCTTTTTTAGCAGAGCTTGAGCGCTTACAGCCTGCCGAGCTTTTGGTTAATGAGGTAATCGAGTTGTCTGATCCGTTGGATTTATCGAAGCGCAACGGGATTAGGCGACACCCACCTTGGTTATTTGATCACGAAAGTGGATTTAGGTTGTTGACCGCACAATTTGCAACCAAAGATTTGTCCGGGTTTGGCTGTGGTCAGCTTAGTGCCGGCTTGGGTGCTGCGGGTGCGTTACTGGAATATGTTAAAGATACTCAGAAAACATCGTTGCCACATATTCAAGGGATAAGTTTAGAAAAGCGCGAGCACAGCATTATTATGGATGCGGCGACGCGTAGCAATTTAGAAATAGACCGCAATCTTCAGGGAACGACAGAAAACACCTTGGTCTCGGTGATGGATAACACTGCAACGGCGATGGGTGGTCGAATGTTGCGGCGCTGGTTAAATCAACCTATTCGAGACCACGAGGTATTAAAGCAGCGTTATCACAGTATCTCGGTGTTGATGGATAATTATGAGTTTCAGTCATTGCATGAAATTCTGCGCGGCATTGGAGATATTGAGCGTATCCTCGCGAGAATTGCATTGGGATCCGCACGCCCTCGTGATTTATCCACGTTACGCGATTCGTTAACGTTGTTGCCATCCGTGCGCGCAGCGTTGCAATCGATGGATTGCGACGATATTCAAAAGCTGAAAAAACAAATCGCTGAACATCCCGAGACCTGTGATTTATTAACCCAGGCGATTATCGATAACCCTCCTGTGTTGATTCGCGACGGAGGTGTGATAGCGCCGGGTTTTGACCAAGAGTTGGATCAGCTCAGAGAACTCAGAGATAACAGTAATCAGTTTTTAATTGATCTTGAAGTTCGAGAAAGGGAACGCACTGGCATCGCTACTTTAAAAGTGGGTTACAATCGTGTTCACGGTTATTTTATCGAAATAAGCAAGCTCAATAGTGCTAAAGCGCCAGCGGAATATATTCGTCGGCAAACCTTAAAAGGGGCTGAGCGATACATTACACCTGAGCTAAAAAAGTTTGAAGATCAGGTTCTCAGCGCTAAAGAACGCGCTTTGCGCAAAGAAAAAATCTTATATGAGGAAGTATTAGAGCAGCTGAGGGAAGAGTTATTGCTCTTGCAGCAAAGTGCAGCAGGCTTAGCCACGCTTGATGTTATATGTAATTTCGCAGAACGGGCCGTGAGTTTAAACCTCTGCTGTGCAGAGCTCAGTTCTGACCCTATGATAGAAATTATTGAGGGTCGGCATCCGGTGGTTGAGCAAGTTTTGCAGGATGTTTTTGTGCCCAACAGTCTTAAACTGGATAATGATCAGCGTATGAAAATCATTACCGGCCCGAATATGGGCGGTAAGTCAACGTTCATGCGCCAGACGGCAATCATTGTTTTGCTCGCACATGTGGGTAGTTTTGTGCCTGCTAAACGCGTCACTGTCGGGCCAGTGGATAGGATATTTACCCGCATTGGTGCATCGGATGATCTCGCGGGTGGACGTTCCACCTTTATGGTTGAAATGACAGAGACGGCGAATATTTTACACAATGCGACGCGGCAAAGCCTGGTGTTAATGGATGAAATAGGCCGTGGTACTAGTACGTTTGATGGTTTAGCGTTGGCGTGGGCATGTGCTCGAAATCTCGCTAATGAGGTTGGCTCGTTTACCTTGTTTGCCACGCATTATTTTGAACTTACCCATTTACCTGAAGAGATCGATAGCATAGAAAATGTCCATTTTACCGCAGCAGAGCACGGGGACGGAATTGTTTTTTTACATTCCGTAAAAGATGGGCCGGCAAACCAAAGCTACGGATTGCAAGTCGCTGCACTGGCCGGAGTTCCCAAGCACGTCATTGCCGATGCAAAAAGTCATTTGCGGAAACTTGAAAGCCAAGTGCTTGTTACCCAGCACATTGATGTGCCATTGCATCAGATGTCATTATTTTCAACTGCATCAGAGCAGCCCCTCAATCAGGCAATCCAAGAGATTAACCCGGATGAGCTATCGCCTAAGCAGGCATTGGATGCGCTGTATAAACTCAAGCAGTTAAGTGAAAATGACTAATGCGAGAGGCAATCTGGATGGCAATACCGGGAGTTAATCTCGATTATTCAAAGAAATTGAATTATTTTTTTCTTTTTAGACTCGCGGGAAAGTGGATTTGCTACTAAAATACCGCCTTGATATAGAATTAGCCGGATTCAGGAGTTGAGAATGACGTATGTCGTAGTTGAAAATTGCATCAAATGCAAATACACGGATTGTGTTGAGGTATGTCCTGTTGATTGTTTTCATGAGGGGCCAAATTTTCTCGTCATCGATCCGGAAGAATGCATTGATTGCACATTATGTGAGCCTGAGTGTCCTGCAGAAGCGATTTTTGCAGAAGATGATCTGCCGGATGGGGATGAGCATTTTATTGCACTAAACGCTGAGCTATCCGAAAAATGGCCGGTTATTACCGAAAAAATTGATTCTCCTGCAGATGCTAAGGAGTGGGACGGTAAGCCGGGTAAGCTTGAGTTGCTTGAGCGGTAATTTAATCAGTGACGAGTACAGCAACCATTATTGCCCGCGCACGGCGCCTTGTTGCAGGACATGACAAGAGCGCAGAACCCGACAATATATAATGTGGTTGATGTGCTAGCGAGAGGAGGGATTGCGTGATGACTCCCCCCTCTCGGTCTGCGCCGGCAGCTAAGGTAGTGCTTCTGAGTTATGCTGAAGACCCTCTTTTACATCTATCCACGCGAATAATAAAAGATAACCAAGCAGCGCTACCGGATCTCAGTGCGCTTGTCGTTGTCGTTCCTGATCATTTGTCGACGGGAAGATTACGCCAGCTACTGCTGCTACAAGCCGAGCGTTTATCCTATAACGCTTTATTGCTTCCAAGGATGACTACCTTACGAGAATTTGTTGAAGAGCAGTTTACGCTAGCGTTGCCTGTTATCCCTTCACGAAGTCGTGAGTTAGTCCTTGTTGAGGCATTACTGGAATATCCCTCTCTGTTAAATAATGCCAATCCGTGGGCGCTCGCCGAATCATTGCTTGAGTTATTTGATGAACTCTATGCACATCACTATGAGTTTCCAGAAACGATTGATCAATTCAGTCAACAATTGGAAAAGGCTTATCGGTGTGTCGATTACAGCATCAGGCCATTAACTGTAGAAGCGAAGTTAGTTTTTACTCTATGGCAGGCATGGCAGCAGCAATTAGAGGCTAATGCAGTCATTGATAGATTTGCAAGTTATTTACAGAAGCTCAACCAGCTGGCTAATGATAGAGAGATACTCGGCAATACGAAGTGCTATTTTTCGGGTCTTGTTGCACTTTATCCCACTGAGTGGGAATTCATTAGCAAAGTATTACGCGAAAATGATCATGCGTATTTTTATGTGCAAGGAAATCCGCAAAATAAAGGCTTGCATCCTGATACGCTTGTGCAACGCATAGCAGACTCGCTGAACACAGAATTGGTTCCACTCAACAATACGAATGATTATTCGTATTGGCTTGATCTGGTATTTGATCGCGAGTCGAATGGTTTGGCACAGCGTGCCGCGCAAGCACGTTCCTTGTATTCAGCAGATGTTATAAAAAATCGTTTGTCGATTTGTATGGTCGATACGCTAGAAGAAGAGGCCCGTCTCATTGAGCTTAAGGTTAGGCAATGGGTGCAGCAGAAAAAATCACGGATAGGCGTTGTGATTGAAAATCGACAACTTGCACGCAGAGTGCGTGCCCTGTTTGAAAGAAGTCAGATTAAACTAAAGGACTATTCTGGATGGGCTTTATCCACAACTGCTGCAGCATCGGTGCTCGAAAACTGGTTGCAAGTGATAGAGGAAGATTTTGCCTATCTTCCCTTGCTCGATCTTCTGAAGTCCCCTTTTAAAACACCTATTGAAGAAGCCGATGATTATCTTGAAATTGTATTTCGTTTTGAACAAGATATTATTCGGCGCGAAAATATTAGTCGCAACATCGAGCATTATAAAACGGCCTTGGAGCAACGTAAACATAAGCTAAATTGGATGTCGGCGGGAGATGTTGAGCCGATTTTTTTATTGTTGAATGAGGTTCAAGATGCAGCGCAACCTTTAGTCGAGTTATTGCATCTTGAGAAAACACCTTTTGATTTTATTAATTCCTTTATCATAAGTTTAAAAAAACTACAGGTTTACGATAAGCTGCTACAGGATGCCGCGGGAGGGGTTATTATTGATCATCTGCATCATTTAGCTGATTCCGCTTTTGATTCCAAGGTAAAAATTGATTGGTTAGGTTTTCGTTCATGGTTAGCGCGTTCATTGGAGTCTGCTACTTTTACGCTTGATGATAAGCTAAAACAATATGTTGAACTCATTCCAATAAATCAAAGTTCCTTGTACTGGTGTGATGCACTTATTGTTGCCGATGTCAGTAGAGAGCAATTTCCAGGTAATGGTATTTCATCGGTATTTTTCAATAATACAGTACGCGCTGAGCTTGGGTTAACAACTGCTCGAGAAAAACAGCTAGAACGATTTTATTTATTCAGGCGGCTGTTACAGGGTTCTAGTGAGGTTTTATTAAGCCATCATGGGGGAGGTGAAAATAAGTTGCCGTCTGCTTGGCTGGAGATGCTGGAAACCTTTCATCAGCTTGCATTTTCTAGTACGTTGCATGATCACAAGCTTTTATCAGCGATTAGACAGTCTTCAATTGACGGCTCAAATCAGCGTATTGAGTTATCAAATTCGTTACGGCCTCGTCCGAGTTTGCCGCAAGCTTGTTTGCCTAAAAAAATTTCAGCAAGTTTACATCAGCAGCTCATAAATTGCCCGTATGCTTTTTTTGCAAGTGCTGGGCTGGGTTTGCAAGCGACGGATGAAGTACGTGAAACCTTGCAAAAGGATGAATATGGTTCTTTGGTGCATGCCTGTCTTGAGGCATTTCATTCCGGACGAGACGGTTTGGCTGGCCCGTATAAAGAAAAACTGTGTGAAGCAAACCGTGGCGATGCTATCGTTATGCTCGAGAAAATTTCTCAACAAGCATTTCAGTCAAATATTAAACCCAGTATTTTGCATAAAGGCTGGTTTTATCGTTGGCAAAAAATAATCCCGGCATATATTGAGTGGCAAATAAAGAGAGAAAAAAAATGGGAGGTTTTCGCCACTGAGGAAAAAGTCGATAAAGTGCTCGCATCAGGAATCATTATTAATGGCCGCATCGATAGAGTGGATCATAATAATGGTGCGCTCGCTATTGTAGATTATAAGACAGGTTCTTTGCCTGCGCCGGATGATTTGCTAAACGGGGAGTCTGTACAGCTTGTGCATTATGCAACGGTCTATAAAAAACCCGTCCAGCAAGCTGAGCTACTTGGCTTAGATTCTATTCCAGTAAAAAATATTGGCTTAGGTGGAGCGGATGATTTTACTGGCGTTTGCGATGGAATAATTTCTCGGCTGGAGAGGGTGCTTGATGAAATTAAGTCGGGTCAAGCGCTGCCGGCGTGGGGAGATGATAAAAGTTGTTTACACTGTCTTTTTAAAAGCTTGTGTCGCAAAGGTGAGTGGTGAATTAGCAAGTCTCTGCATACTGTTCAACGGGGGATTCTTGGTTCAAAGCTTAGTTGTGCATTCGTTTTTGTTGTTATTCCGAATCAACCCACTATTGCATCTTGCAGTCACTCTATAATAGGTATTACAATACCGCTCCGCGCCGGAGTGGCGGAACTGGTAGACGCGCTGGATTCAAAATCCAGTGGTGGTGACATCGTGCGAGTTCGATTCTCGCCTCCGGTACCATTTTTTACGCTAAGGGTCTGGCTTAGTGAATAGGAAAGCCTAATTTTCAAACACCACGGGTATATACCCGGTTTAATTGATTGATCCGCGTACTTAAATTAGCCTCAATTTGTGTCCATTCGAAACGCCAAGCCCAATTTCCATTAGTAGTACCTGGAGTGTTCATTCGATCTTGCTGATCCAAGCCGAGAAAATCTTGCATGGGGATAATCGCGAAGTTAGCAATAGAGGAGAATGCGAGCTTGATGACTTCCCAATACAAAGGTTGGGCAGGGTCTTCCAGGTATGCCGATAATCTTTGTTTTTGCTCTTCGGATAAAGAGCTTATCCAGCCACGAGTGGTGTTATTGTCGTGTGTACCGGTATAAACGATTGAATTTAGCTCATGGTGTTGCGGTAGATAAGGGTTATTGTCATCACTGTCAAAAGCAAATTGCAGGATTTTCATTCCTGGCAAATTAAAGGTTTGGCGTAATTCAGTGACGGCTTCGGTGATGATTCCTAAGTCTTCAGCAATAAAAGGCAGGTTGTCACCAAAATGTTTTTGCATTTCACGGAAAAATGTTTCTCCGGGACCAGCTACCCATTGTCCTTCAATAGCGGTTGTATTTTGCGCGGGAATCTCCCAGTACGCCTCGAATCCTCTAAAATGATCGATGCGTATGACATCAAATAAAGTCAGTTGCATGCGAAACCGATCTACCCACCATTTGTATTGCGTTTTTTTATTTGCAGCCCAATTGTAGTGTGGATTTCCCCAGCGTTGTCCTGTTGCCGAAAAATAGTCAGGTGGAACACCTGCAACAAAATTGGGTTGACCCTTATTATCTAATAAAAAAAGATCCTGATTAGCCCAGACATCGACGCTGTCGTGCGCAATAAAAATTGGAATATCGCCAAACAGTAAAATATTTCTTTGCTGGGCGCTAGCGCGTAATTTTTCGAACTGAGAAAAAAACAAATATTGCTCAAAATAATGCTGGTTAATGCGTAGCGGGTTTTGTGCTACGTAGGTATCGAGTGCTTGCTGGTTTCTATACTTGTATTCATCTGGCCAGTCCACCCATGCTACTTGTAAATATTTTTCCTTTAGGCAGGAAAACAACGCAAAATCTTTTAACCAAAAAAACTGTTGCTTGCAAAATTGACGAAAAATGTTTTTTTCTGCCAGCGTTGCTTCCAATTCAAACCGGGTTGCTAGTTTATTAATAAGTATTCGCTTCTGCGCAATATATTCAGTGGTATTGGTGGCAGAAAGTGTTGCGGTTTCTTCTTGAGTTAACCAAGACCGGTCTACATACTCCGCTAAATCGATAAGCAAACAATTACCAGCATGTACCGATAAAGCTTGATAAGGTGATCGATCTTCGTGCGTGGGGCATAGCGGTAGCATTTGCCAAATGTTCAAGCCGGATGATTCCATAAAATCCAGGAAGTGAAAGGCGTGTTCTCCCAGAGTGCCCGTCATTTCCTTTCCGGGCAATGAAGTTGGGTGTAACAATACACCGCTATGTCGTTGCATTAATTCGCTTGTCCGTGACGCATTGATCCTCCGCCCTCTGGGTCACCCCCGCCATAACTTAGAACCTGTTGTAGGTTCTCAGGAATGGGCTGATTAAGCAATCGATAGAGTTCGATCAGATGTAATCGGTATAGATTTTCGAAATCACTGACCGAGCTAGCCGAATTATAATCACCCAGCCACCAAAACCAGTCTGAACCTTCGCAAATGGCCAGTTGTTTGGATGCTTGCAATACTTCTTCTTCACTTATCGTTCCAGCGTTAATGACGTCGTCAAATGATTTTTTTGCGGCACATAATAAGTCCCAGCCTTTGTTTTTATCAGTGTCGCCTATCCACGTGGAAAATGATCCATACACCCAGCTTCCGGCGACTAATTTATCTAAAACAACGGGTTTGATATGATTCTTGATTGCTTGTGAAAAAGTAGTTAATTCTAATTTAGGATGAGCCGCCAGTTTGGTATACAATTTACTGAGAAAATGAAAGCCATTTTCATGATAATGTTCCCATGCATTTTCACCATCCAGGATGATAGGTACCACCGCATTACTATTAGTAGAGCACGCATTAGCGATGTTTTCGAGGTGATGTACTAAATTATTAACTGCGTCATCTGCGTCCCAGCTTGAGTAAGTAAACCCTATTAGGTCGGATAGGCCGTCATCTCGAAAAAAGCATTGAACATTGTCTGCATCTTGGTAAACATAAGAACGATGCAGGCATGCATCTTCTAAAAAATCTTGCTGTGTGTTGGATTGCTCGAGACTATTGCGCATCACCGATTCGCCGCTGGCTACCCAGTTAATTCCGGCGTTATTGCAGAGTTTTAGGGTTTCCTCACAAATTGCGCCTTCGGACGGCCAGCAACCACTCGGCTCAAAACCAAAATAATGCTTGAATGTTTTTCTCCCTTCAGCTAGATGCCATAGGGATCGAGACTTGCCACCCGGATAGCTTAAGCAGTTTGGTAGTTCTGCTTCAGGCATGGCCTCATGGGCGGATTTCATATTGAGCAATAATGGAATGATAGGGTGTGCATAAGGTGAAAAAGCAAGTTCGATTTGCCCATTTTTGTGTAGTTTGCGATAAGCTGGGATGATGGAGTGTAAAAGCTCGCCAATTAAACCGAGTAATTCTAATCTGTCTGCGTAAGTAAAGAGTGTGCCTTTACGCATGAGTGCTTGCGCGATCGGGTTTTCTCTGCGCACTGTTTCTCCAAGCCAGGCAAGGTGATACCAAACCAAGAGGTCTGAAATATATTGCTCGCTACAATAAGAAAACGCGCCATCAATCTTAGCAAGTTGTTTGGCGATAGTGACAAGTTTTGCATAATGCGGAAATCGTTTAATGATACGTTCTTCATTCGCTTTAAGACAGGCGTTAATAAGTTGGGTTCTGGTCGCTAAGTGAGTACTGATTTCAGCATTGGCTAGCGCATATAATAAGGGATCTGATATGGGAGTTTGCTGTGCGATAAAACGCGTGATTTGCTGGCTATAGTCATCGAGTTGTTCCAATAAAATAGGTGCAAAATTGACGACTGCCTGAGCGTTAGGATTGGACTCCAATATTTTTGCCATGTCGACATAATCCTTTATCGCATGCAGATAAGTCCATGGTAATTCATATTTTTGAGTGCCGGCATTAAAGTATTGCGGCTGATGCATATGCCAGCAAATGACCACTTTTAAACTTTGTTTAGCGGACATAATGCATTTCTTTACCGAGCATGTCGGCGGTTACCAATGTTACGCCCTCGGGACTTAAGTAAAAACGTTTTTTATCAAGTTCTGGGTTTTCCCCAATGACCGTGCCGTCGGGGATTACACAGCCTTTATCAATGATTACTTTTATTAGTCTGCAACTGTTTCCGATAGAGACATCTGGCAGTATAACCGAGTCAGTGACTGTGGAATATGCGTTTACGGTTACATTAGAAAAAAGTAAGGAGTGACGAATGAGTGCGCCCGAAATAATACAACCACCTGAAATCATAGAGTCAACGGCCATGCCGCGTCTATCGTCGTCATCAAAAACAAATTTTGCAGGCGGTAGTTGTTCTTGATAAGTCCAAATTGGCCATTCTCTATCATATAAATTCAGTTCGGGAGTGATGCCAATTAATTCCAGGTTGGCTTTCCAAAATGAGTCAACGGTTCCAACATCACGCCAATACACTCGATCACCGGTTGTAGTATTGTGAAATGGATATGCAAAAACGTTATGGTTGTCAATAATCGAAGGGATAATATCCTTGCCAAAGTCATGACTTGAATCGAGTGTGTCTGCATCATTGATAAGTTGTGCATATAAAAACTCAGGATTGAAAACGTATATTCCCATTGAGGCGAGGGCTTTGTCGGGTTTTCCGGGCATGGGGTCGGGGTGCTCAGGTTTTTCAGAAAATACTTGGACTTTACCGGTTTGGCTGATCGACATGACGCCAAATGCTTGGGCATCTTCGAGGGATACCTCGAAGCAGCCCACGGTCATGTCAGCCCCTTTTTCGACATGGTAGGCCAGCATGGGGCCATAATCCATTTTATAAATATGATCTCCAGCTAATACTATTATGTGCCCTGGCCGGTGGCGTCGCACGATATCCAAATTTTGATAAATTGCATCAGAAGTGCCTGCATACCAAGATGTTTCAATACGTTGTTGTGCAGGGAGTATTTCTACGAACTCACCTAGCTCGGCACGCAAAAATCCCCAGCCCTGTTGTACGTGTTTAATGAGGGAGTGAGATTTATATTGAGTAACGACGGCAACTCTGCGAATTCCTGAGTTGACACAATTTGAGAGAGGGAAGTCAACAATCCTAAACTTACCACCAAAGGGTACCGCTGGTTTTGAGCGCCACTTGGTCAAATGTTTTAAGCGTGTTCCACGTCCTCCGGCCAATATAATAGCTAATGCGTTGCGCGTAAGACGGCTAACAAAACGAGACGTTTGTGGCTCCATGAAAAACCTCCTTCTTGGTTTAATCATGTTTATGATTGATGTGCTAGCAGTATGCACATTCTAGTACTGCAATAGACTTAAGGTGACGTATCAATTATAACATTAAACCTGTGATTCATATAGGATCTCAATGAGTAGATCGAGATGTTTGATACGTTTTGTTTTAGAGGGGCGATGGGATCTGACGGTCGATATAACGGAAATAGAAAACTCTGTTGTTCAGTGTATGAGAAGTTGCTACTGCTAATCCCTGGTAGTTTTTGGATGCATTATTGCCTCAGTTTATCCAATTGTGGATTAGTTAGTGCGCTTGTTAAGCGGTTCGAGTGTTGGTTGGTTTGTAGCGGTGCTTGAGGGTGTATTCGAGTATGTGATATATATCTTAAATGAGTGAAATATTATGCAAAAAATGAGGGGTGTTTGGGAGGAAACACCCCTACTCAAGGGAGGATGAGAGAAAAATGAAAATAGCATTGTCTCAAATACTTTAGAGACGATTATAATAGAGCATAAGCTGTGCCAGTAGGTGTTTGTTATTTTTCTGGTTAAGCTGGCTTTACACGGTTTTCATTCAACTGTATGTTTTTCAAGTAAATAATATTTTTTTTGCACAAGCGTTTTGCAAAAAAAACCTTATTATGTGGGTTAAAATGAGAAAATTAACTTTTTTGGCAACGCAATCCAGTTTATAGACAAAATACTGTCGGCTGGTTTACGGGTAGATGTCAATAAAAATGAAGCGGCAACAGGCCTTAAAGCCTATTGTTAAAGTGGTTTTGTCAATAAATTATGAGCGAGAGATGAATGTGGAACGAAGACAACTAGATAGAGAGAATCTTCGCCAGGATATTCCGGGCTTGTTTGAAATTGAAGTTAACGGAAATACAGAAATATTTAGTCAAGTAAATGACGTATCTATTTCTGGAATGGGTATAAAGCTGCAACATCCCCTAGACGAAGGTCAAGCGGTTGTGATTAGTTATAGCGCCTCTGATTTTTCGCTAAAATTGCATGCCGTTATTTCTTGGTGCACAAAAAAAGATGATGACTTTTATGTGGGGGTTGAGTTCACGACTGAAGATGTGGATAGCAATGTTCTCTTTTTCATGACACTTCGAGAATATATCGATGACTTTGGAGAGACGTTTTAGCTTCAAAGATTTGCTTGGTTTATAAAAACTTTATACAGGTAAGTAATAGATGGAAATAGAATTAGCGAATCCTCGTGGATTTTGTGCAGGTGTTGATCGCGCAATCGAAATTGTTGAACGAGCCTTGGAGTTGTTTGGCGCGCCAATCTATGTTCGTCATGAGGTAGTGCATAATAAATTCGTGGTTGAGAATTTAAAAGCCAAAGGAGCGATCTTTGTTGATGAAGTTGATGATGTGCCCGAGGGTGAAACTATAATATTTAGCGCACACGGTGTGTCGCAAAAAGTGCGAACAGAAGCAGAAAAGAGAAAATTAAAGGTATTTGATGCGACTTGCCCACTGGTGACTAAGGTGCATATGGAAGTCGTGAGATTTCAAAAAATGGAGCGTGAAGTTATCCTTATCGGACACGCGGGGCATCCCGAGGTTGAAGGTACCCTAGGCCAGTATAAGGCAAATCACGGGATTTACTTAGTTGAAGCACCTGAAGATGTAAAAAATTTACACGTGGCGAATCCGGAGCATCTTTCTTATGTGACCCAAACTACTTTATCCTTAGATGATACTGCGGATGTGATCGCTGTGCTGAAAAAACGTTTTCCCAAAATTCAAGGGCCGAAAAAAGATGATATATGTTATGCCACTCAAAATCGTCAAGAGTCCGTCAAGGAGCTTGCGGGAAATTGTGAAATTGTGTTGGTAGTGGGTTCTCCTAATAGTTCAAATTCAAATCGCTTAAGAGAAGTCTCTGAAAAACTAGGTACTCCTGCGTATCTAATCGACAATGAAACCGAGATCAACCCCAGTTGGTTAAAAGGATTAAAAAAAGTTGGCATAACTGCCGGAGCTTCAGCGCCGGAGGTGTTGGTACAGCAGGTTGTGGATAAAGTAAGAGAATATGGTGCAGAAACCGTCCGCGAAGCAAAAGGCAGAGAAGAAAATATTATTTTTGCTTTACCTAAAGCGCTACAGTAGTTACCTTTAATTTATCTAGCCTCCATCAACACTATTTTGAGGGAGGCTAGGTTTTCTCAATAAATTCAGTCCCTCCGTTTTTAATTTTCGATATCTCTATCCCGTTAAGGCTTCACTGCTACAAGGTGGCTTATTTTGGATATGCAAATACGTTTAACTACTTGATGCTAATGACCTGATTACGTATCGCTATTTGTGCTTTATATTCTCTGATTGATGCTTAAAGGTTTTGGATACGAGTGTCGATAAAATCCCCACGAAAGTTATTTCTAGTCATCATTCAAATGCAAGACGAGAAAAATTACCTTGCTTAGGAGTTAAGCATGGAACAGAAAATTTCAGACGGTGAAATCTCTGAAGAGCAGTCTGTTAACCAAGAAGAAATACAAAATCAAGCAGTAAATGAGCCGGGCAATACCGTTATTTTGTGTGATTCTGCAATGGACATCTCGGGTGTAGAAGAACTTTTTCATCAATTAGAAAAAGCCTTAGATCTGGGGCAGGATATAGAAATTCATGCCCAAGAAGTAGAAAGAATGGATACCGCGATGGCGCAGCTTCTAGTTGCTTTTGTAAAAGAAGCAGAACATATGAAGCTTGAGGTGATTTGGCAAGGTGTTTCGGAAGGTATGCTCAATACTTTTAGAAATGTTGGGGTTTTAGACTATTTGAAGATGCCCGAATCGGCATATTTGTAACAATTCAGGAGAAAGTCATGGCACGAATTCTAGCAGTTGATGATTCTGCTTCAATGCGACAAATGGTTAGCTTTACACTAAAAGGTGCTGGTCATGATGTGCAGGAAGCTAAAGACGGTGTGGAAGCACTCGGAATAGCGAAGGGAAACAAATTTGACCTCGTGCTCACGGACATCAATATGCCAAATATGGATGGCATTAGTTTGATTAAAGAACTAAGGCAAATAGCAGATTATAAGTTTACCCCGATACTAACCTTAACCACTGAATCGGGTTCAGACAAAAAGGGAGAAGGCAAATCAGCTGGAGCGACAGGGTGGATAGTAAAGCCATTTAGTCCTGACCAGTTATTATCTACGATAAAAAAAGTTTTGGGATAAATCATGTCAGTAGATATGTCACAGTTTTACCAAACCTTCTTTGAAGAAAGCTTTGAAGGTTTAGATGACATGGAAAGTTGCTTGCTTAATTTAGACGTAGGTGAAGCAGACCCCGAAACGGTCAACACCATCTTTCGTGCAGCGCATTCGATAAAAGGTGGTAGTGCAACCTTTGGTTTTTCTGAAGTCGCTAAATTTACCCATGTAATGGAAACCCTGCTTGACGAAATGCGTAGTGGTGAACGTCTGGTTACCCAAGAGGCAGTAGACTTATTGCTGAAATCGGTCGATATTCTACGTGCCATGCTGACCGCTACCCAAGAGGGCCAGCCGTTAGAAATGGGCCCAGTCAGCGAACTGCAAGCCCTGCTTGAAGCTCTACTGGGTGTAGAATCAGAGCAGGATAAGTCGGCGCAAACAGACGGCGGAAAAACCAAGGACGCAACGCAGAACTGGACTATTCACTTCAAGCCACATGAGCACCTATTACGTACCGGCAACGACCCCGCTCGAATTATTAAAGAACTCAATACGCTGGGTGATATCGAAACCCAAGTGGATATTAGCCGGCTGCCCCCATTCAAAGATATCGAACCTTCGGCAAGTTACTTTTCATGGGAGTTTCAACTAACGGGAAATGCCGAAGGCATGGCAACCCAAGACGCTATCGAAGAGATATTCAATTGGGTAGAGGACGACTGTGATCTCAATATTATCGCTCAAGGAAACACAGAGACTCCTAGTCTTGATGAGAATGCGCAAGTTCCAGCGGAATCCGCAGAAACTCAAGTCGTGGCTGATGATGCCAAAAACAACGAAAAACCATCCGTTGCAAGTGCCCCCAAGGTAAAAAAAGGCGGTGGGGAAAGTGGTTCTATCCGCGTTAGTATCGACAAAATAGATGCTCTCATCAATATGGTTGGTGAACTCGTCATCACTCAATCCATGCTGGGTCAATTCGGTGAAACCTTTGAAATGACGCAAATCGAGAAACTACGTGATGGTCTGGTACAACTCGAACGCAACACCCGTGAACTACAAGAAAACGTTATGCGTATTCGCATGCTGCCTATCAGTTTTGCATTTCAACGATTCCCGCGGGTGGTGCGAGATCTTAGTCAACAATTAGGTAAGCAAGTAGAGTTGCAACTCGCAGGAGAGCAAACCGAACTCGATAAAACCGTGATGGAAAAAATAGGTGATCCGTTGGTACATCTTGTGCGCAACTCCGTCGATCACGGTATCGAACAGCCCGAAATACGCAAAGCCGCTGGAAAGCCCGAAAAAGGTCATGTCAAACTTGACGCTTATCATCAAGGTGGAAATGTCATCATCGAAATAGTTGACGATGGGGCGGGCATTAATAAGGAAAAGGTTCTCGCAAAAGCTAAAGAGCGTGGCCTGGTGGGAGAAAATGAAAAACTCAGTGATGAGCAAATATTTGATCTGCTCTTTCATCCGGGGTTCTCTACTGCCGATGTCGTTAGTGATGTCTCTGGGCGTGGAGTGGGTATGGATGTTGTTAAACGCAACATACGGGAGTTGGGTGGTAGCATACTGGTCAAAAGCGAATCGGGCAAAGGCAGTACCTTTACGATTAAGTTGCCACTGACACTTGCCATTCTCGATGGTCAACTGGTTACCGTGGGCGGAGAAACCTACATCATTCCACTGGTGTCAATCATTGAATCCTTACAGGTTAAAAAAGAACAGGTCAATGCTATTGCAGGCACTGCTGAGCTCTACAAACTCCGTAGCGAATACATTCCCATTGTTCGCCTCTATCAAATATTTCGGTGCCAGCCGGTGTCTGAGAATCTCGAAGACGGCTTACTGGTTGTGGTTGAGGGCGATGGAGAGCACATTGGGCTTTATGTCGATGATTTGCTAGGGCAGCAACAAGTCGTGATCAAAAGCCTGGAAACGAATTATCGCAGCGTTGAAGGTGTATCCGGCGCAACCATTCTGGGAGACGGTACCGTTGCTCTCATCTTAGATGTAACCGATTTAATTAAACTGTCGCGCACGAATCGTCCTGATAAAACGTTGGATAGAGGCATGACCCAGGGCAATGGTGCGAACAAGCTATCCAATCTTCTTGCACAAGATCCTCAAGCGACTGATGCAGCGGCTTAAAATATGGGAGAGCAGACCATGAGCAATGCAGTGCAAACACTGGATGGCAACATCAGTCTAGATGGTGCCGCTGGAGTTGATCAATATCTTACATTTATTATGGCGGAAGAAGAATATGGTGTAGATATCTTGCGGGTACAAGAAATTCGTGGATGGGATTCAGCTACACCGATTCCAAACACACCGGCTTATATTCGAGGTGTTATTAATTTACGCGGAGTGATCGTGCCTATTGTCGATTTACGCGAACGTTTTGGCATCGATACGATTGATTATGGCCCGACGACAGTCGTTATTGTATTACGTGTGGAAGGCAGCGAGAAAGAACGAATCATGGGTATCGTTGTTGATGCAGTATCGGATGTCTATAACGTAAAGGAGGGTGAAATGAAGCCTGCTCCTGATTTCGGCTCGGTGGTAAGTATCGGTTTTGTGCGTGGTCTAGTCACCATCGATGAGAAAATGATTATTATGTTGGAAATTGATCAAATGTTAAGTGATCAAGAAATGGGTGTTGTGTTAGACGATGACGATGACGATAACGATAAATAGATGTGTTAATGATTCATTAATGTAGTGGCATCTGCAAGGAAGAAGATGCGGGTAATCGCGGTAATAAATCAAAAAGGTGGCGTGGGAAAGACCACAACAAGCGTTAATTTAGCGCATGCTCTGGCCTTGGGCGGAAAAAAAATTCTGGCCATTGATCTTGATCCGCAAGGAAACTTATCAACGAGTTTTGGGGTAAATGATCCCTTGATAAAGGGTTTGGATGAGGTTTTATTAGATGGTATAGATGTTAATAACATGTGTCTAAATGTAAGAGAAAATTTAGATATTGTTCCTGCCGGAAAACGTCTCGGCGAGCTGGAGTTTGAAAAAAAGGGTGGGGCTGATCGAGGTTTTCGGTTAAGAAAGGCGTTAACCAAGCTCGCATATAAACCTGATTTTATTATTATTGATTGTCCTCCTTCTGCGGGTTTGGTTGGCATGAATGGTTTGCTCGCTGCGCATGAATTGATATTACCGGTTGCGAGTGACTTTCTATCGATGCAAGGGCTTTGCAGAATGTTGGGTATTGTAAAACACGTGGAGCGCATGCTTCATTTTAATACCAAAAAATGGTTATTAGTCACGCGTTATCAATGTCGCCGTCGATTGGCTAAGGAAGTAAAGGAAAAATTAGTTCAGCAGTTTCCGGAACAAGTATTTGCTACTTCGATCAGGGAAACCGTAGCGCTAGCAGAAAGCCCGAGTTATGGAAAAACGATATTTGACTACAAACGGTTGAGTAATGGTGGTAAGGACTATTTGTCATTAGCGAGTGACATATTAAAAAGTAAAACAGTAACAAAGTGCAATAAACAAGAGGAATATGAAAAATAAAAAGATGAAAAATAATAATAAAAAAAAATTGAATGCACGCGATTGGTTTTTATATGTTATCGCTGAACTCGCATTTGTGGGTTAAAGGTTCATAAAATTTATGGAAAAAAAAGCAGCGGGCATTGGCTATGACCCATTGGTATGGATGCAAGACGACAAAGCTACGGGTGATTTGTCAAATAATTTCAGGGCTGAAAAAAGTGTACAAGGTGAACGCAAAGAAGAGGGCAAAACGTTGAATATCGAACTTTTAAGGAAAACTTTCGGAATCTTAGAGCCGCAAGGACTCACGTTAACCAAACGTTTTTATCAAGAGCTATTTAAACGTTTTCCACAAGTCAAACCTCTTTTCAAAAAAACGACAATAAAACAACAGCACAAAAAGCTGTTTCAGGCTCTACAGTTGGTGATCAGTACATTAGACCAGCCAGAAAAGCTAACGAAAATACTCGTTGAGCTAGGAAAAAAACATCAGGAGTATGGAGCGCTCAAGGAGCATTATCCAGCGGTTGCTCAAACTTTGTTATTGGTAATGGAAGAGTTTGCGGGTGATTTATGGAATAACGAAATTGAGGCCGCTTGGTCCCAAGCGTTAAATACAATAGCTGACATCATGTTAAGTGCATATGATGATAATTCTATCGAGGAAAGTACAATGAGCGAAAATAACAAGTACAAAGAGGAAGCATATCAATTAAGGAATGCAATTGACGGTGCGCAGACTGCGATGATGATGATTGATAGAGACTTGGTTATTACCTATGCTAACCGTGCTACTCTTGAATTGCTTAACTCCAATGCAGAAACACTGCGGGCAGCTTATCCTAGTTTTAATCCAACGAGTCTCATTGGAACCTGTATAGATACCTTTCATAAAGACCCATCACATGTGCGACGGTTATTGGAGAATCCAGATAATCTGCCGTACTCTACGGACATTCAAGTTGGGCCGCTTATATTTGACATTCAAGTGACGGCGACGAAAGACATTGATGGGAACTATGTGGGTAATACGCTTGAATGGGCAGATGTCACCGAGTATCGTAAACAACAAGAAGACACTTTCCGTTTACAGCGTGCCATTGATGGCGCGCAAACCGCGATGATGATGATCGATAGGGATCTTATCATTACTTATGCAAATGAATCCACGGTCGCATTGCTGGCCAAGCATGATCAGGCCTTGCGTAGCGTTTTTTCGGGGTTTGATAAAACGAAAATTATTGGTTCATGTATTGATATGTTCCATAAAGATCCTTCACACCAACGGCGGATGTTAGAGAACCCGAATAATTTCCCTTTTTCTACTGATATCAACGTTGGTGACCTGACATTTAATATCAATGTCAATGCAATGTATGATCTCAATAAAAACTACATTGGTAATACTCTGGAATGGTCAGATGTCACCGAGCTGCGTGCTAAAGAGCGTGAAGTAGCACGACTAAGTTCCGCGGTAAACGGTGCGGCGACCAATCTTATGATTTGTGATCAAGATTTGATGATTACTTATGTTAATCCATCAGTGCAACAAATGATGTTAAAACGCCAAGGACAGTTGCGAGAAGCTTTTCCCGGATTTGATGCCAATAATTTGGTTGGAACTTGCATTGATGTATTTCATAAAAACCCCTCGCATCAACGCGCACTATTGGCGGATGTTTCCAAATTGCCTGCAAAAGCGGAAATTCATGTTGCGGGTTTGGATTTTGTCGTTAATGCAACCGCCATTCTTAGTCCTGATGGAGAATGGATGGGCAACATGGTGGAGTGGCAAGACATTACGGAGCAAAAAGACGCTGAGCGGCAAATTGATCATTTAATCCAGTCTGCTGGACGCGGGGAATTGGATGAGCGTATTCAAGTAGAAGCCTTTGAGGGTTTCCTCAGAGGACTCGGTGATGGCATAAATAGTTTGATCGAAGCGGTGGTAACCCCCTTGCGTGAAAGTACCAGGGTCGCAGGTGCAATGTCGGAAGGTGATCTGAGAGAAAAAATGGATGGGGATTTTAGCGGTGAGTATGCCGTATTACAAGATGCCATTAATAAAACCGTCGACAATCTTAGAGGGATGGTAGCCCAGATCCAAGGGGCGTCGACGAATATCGTTTCTGGTGCTGCGGAGATTGCACAAGGCAATGCGGATCTGAGCCAACGTACCGAGGAGCAAGCATCTTCATTAGAAGAGACCGCATCAAGTATGGAAGAGTTAACGAGTACCGTAAAACAAAATGCAGATAATGCGC
>CAZWUO010000039.1:7184-22399 GCA_964636675.1 uncultured Ectothiorhodospiraceae bacterium | reverse complement strand
TGAGCGAGATTTCTTACCTCATCAGCAACAACAGCAAACCCTCGACCATTTTCCCCAGCCCTAGCAGCTTCAATTGCGGCATTTAATGCGAGTAAATTTGTTTGATCTGCAATATCTTGAATAACATTTAAAATAACACCAATCTCTTGACTATCCGTTTCTAACTTATTAACAACAAGAGAAACATCATCTAACCCTTCGGCCAGATCGTTAATAGAGTCAATGGTCTCCATCACCACTTTTTGCCCATTATTCGTCGCTTCACTTGCCGATTTTGCCGACCTTGCTGCTAATGCAATATTTTCAGACACGTCTAAAACCGTATGAGCAAGTTCGGCGATTGATTGACTAGTCGATCTACTATCAGCAACTTGGCTGCTAACGGAGTTTTCGGTCACTTGACTGGAAACCGTTAATCGATTGGCCACATCAACAAATAAGCGACTTGTCATTTTTACCGAAGAAATTGTTTGGCTAATACCAATAGCAATCTTTCTTATCGAATGATTTATCTCGCTAAACTCATCCGTCCCAGATGTTTGTATATCGACCGCTAAATTACCTGCAGCAACTTGCTCAGCTTTAAGCCTTAAAGCACTAATACTCGTTATCACGTTTAAATAGAAACCCATTAATAGATACAACAATATAAATAATGCGCTTAAAATAATTCCTAACGTAATATATTTAGTGAAATTATCATATTGAATTCGAATAACAAATTTTTCATCAAGGTATGGCATCGCGCTATCAGAAAAGCGTAATATTTTTTCAATAGTATCCGTTCCAAATTGAAAATACTGATCTGACGTCATTCTATTCTGCCCCTCTAGAAACTCACTTTGAATGCCCACCAAAAAATCATCAATCGCCACATCAGAAATAAAAATCAATTCAATTAGGGCCGGTGTCAAATCCTCAAGGCCTTTTGCATTCTCAGAAAACAGTGTATGCTGATAACGCACTCGATCAATTAAAAGCAGCAATAAATTTTTATCTTTTTCTGAAAGTTCTTGCCCCCCCAAAAGACCAGAGCCTAATCCTCGTAAACGTCCAATCATTTCAACAAGTATTGGAATTCGCTGAATGATGGTATCAATTAACACAGCATCTGATTTATTTGAATCATGCAATAAATCACTGGCATAAGCATAATGCCGTAGTTGATTTATAAGATGATCAATAATATCTGAGTGTAGTTCGAAGCTTTGCTTTGGACGTAGTGTTAGCGCTTGGTGTTTTAAAATATACCATAATTTTTGTATGATATTTTTCGTGTCGTTATTATAATAGTCGTCATATTGGTCTTCGATAATCAACAAACTATTTAGTAGCTGATCAACATCTTGATGCGCACGAAGAATATCCTCTTTTAATGATTGATTGCCTGAAAGATAGCTATTTGTCATGCCCCTTGCCTCCGCTAATCGAATCAATAACTGCTTTGCGGGGATAACTAGCTGTAGACCTTGACGCTCAAGCGCCATTTTATGAATACCTTGTTCAATGTCTTTGAGTATAAAAAAACTCAACACGAGCATTGGTAAAAGGCTAACACTGACGATGAGGATAAATTTACCTTTGAGGCGTAATTTTCCCATCAAATAAAGTGCAGGATAAAGCACTGCGTTCATTTATTATGCCCTTACAGCTTATCTATCTATCTATTTACTAACTAACGACAGGTTAACTACCCTCTTGAGTTATTCGTCAAATAATATTTATCCTTTTAGGAGCGTATGCGATATATTGCGCATGTCGATTATTTAATTTTTTTATATCGTCAAAAATAACTCTGTGATTATTCCAGCAAAAATTCAATTGAAGCACTTGAAATAAAGACTATTGGAAAAATGTTGTGTTACCAAACTCAATTCTGGCACATTGCGATGTCGTTTAGGGAACGAGGTGAACCTTCCTGTTTAGCGTTTTGTCATCTGATAAACTTTTTCGGTCAGCGTGCTCAAGCCTCTTGCGATAAACCGTGGGTTATCGGTTAGAATATCGACGGACTTTATTAATTCAATGTGAAATGCATTGTTGTAAAGTTGCTTGAGTTCCTCATGTGATACTGAGAACGGTGGGCCGTCCATTTCGCTTTGCGGATACTCCATGCAAATGAGTAATATTCTAGCCGTTCTGGGTAAGAGTTGAATGAGATGCTCTGCATACTTTTTTCTAAGCTTAGGTTGCAGTGCGATAAGCGAAGCTCGATCAAATACATGGATTTTATCGGGAAAATCGTCAGTGCTTAAAGCAAAAAAATCACCACACAAAAGCTTGATATTTTCGCTTTCGTAGATGTCGAATTTTGCCGAGGGCATCATTTTATAGGTGAGCGAATTTTCTTCAAAAAACGCTTTAATGGCAATATCGCTAATTTCCACCCCTATTACTTGCAGGTTTTGCTGGGCCAGCCAGAGTATATCCAGCGTTTTGCCACAAAGTGGGATAAATACCGTCGATTTTGGCGGAACATTGAGTTTGTTCCAATGTTTTATCAGGTAATCATTGACGACCGCTTGGTGAAATCCGGTTTCGCCATTTTTCCAGCGTTGAATCCAAGAATTGTTGTCCATGGGCATATTTCTTTGTTGGTTCTGAGTTGAAATTAAATGAGCAATTATAGCGTGTTTGCGGTCAGATATACCCGTAACGCTTGAGATTTAGTATGGAATTAGCTAAAAGACCACAATATTTGAGAAGGATTTACAAGTCGATTGAGCAATACAAATGGTTGGTGCTTGCAACATGGATTTGACCGGCTGGTTATTCGTGACGCTGAAACTCAAACAAATCGTTGAAAATAGAAAATTTTAGTTAATAATTATTAGCCTATGTGCGATATTCTATTATAGATATTGTGTTTAAAGGTTATCAGTAGGAATTTTGCAATTACCTCATGGGATTATTTGAATGTGTATGATTTTCGGTAGGCGATTCTGGTTGTTGCTGGTATTGCTGCTTTCTTGGGTAATGTTAAACAGTGCACTTGCGACAACCGATTTAGCGAAGGGCATCTCTCCCGCTTTACAAAGCAACGCTTTTTTTGAGAAAAATAATGGGCAATACGCTGCCGATGTCTTGTACGCATTTAAAGGCAAACGTGGCATATTCTTTATAAAAGAAAACAAGGCTGAATTTATTATTTTTGCGGCGCTTACGTCTTCTGCGATTGATCCGCGTTTCAGTCCATCTTCAGTAAATGCGGTTTCTGTAGAAATGCAATTTTTCCAAGCCTCACAAGCAAAACAAATACTCGGTATACAGCCTCTTTCTGCGCATATTAATTACTTAAGCACAGAAAAAAAATCAGCGCGCGAGGAATTGAGTGTTTCAACGAATGCTTCTATTAATCGTGTTTCTAGCAATAAGGTTTCACTCTACGAAAAAGTAAAGATTAAAAATATTTACCCGAATATTGATTTGATTTTTCGCTTCAGAGATGGAAGTCTGGAATATGATTATTGGCTTCATCCTGGTGCTAATCCAGATGATATTAAGCTAAAAATTAGCGGTGCCGAAAAAATTCAAAATATGACAAATGGGCAGCTGCTTATAAGTACCGAATTTGGCGAACTAATACATGATGTGCCTGAAATTTTTCAATTCCAAAATTCATTTAATGCAGTGCATCAACGTGAGGATATAAGCGGGCGATTTCGCTTAGATGGCGACATAATAAGCTTTATTGTCGATGATTATGCAAAAGATAAATTACTGGTTATTGATCCCGTTATCAATTTTTCAACTTATATGGGCGGTGTTTATGTTGAGCAAATCAAGGGACTAAAAGTTGATTCAGATGGCAATATATTCGTCGCGGGTACTACGAGTGCTTCGGCGGTATTGCAAGAGGATTCCAGTGAACCATCCGGGATTAAATTAACCTATGGGTATGAAAAATTTATAGGCGATGATTTTGTTTTTGACAAAAAAGATTTTATCGCCGTTGAGCAAGAGGCTAATTTTATTAATGCGGAGTCTGTGGCCTCCGCGAATGCATTGCAAAATATACACGGTATTAAAAACTGCAACTATGAATACCAGTTTTCTAAACGTGGAATCAACGTGCGCATCGATTATGATGCTTTTTTTGCTAAATATGCCGCAGACGGTACGCTGTTATATGCAACCTATATAGGAGGCTGTGGTAACGATGCAGTGAGAGACATGGATATCGATATCGATGGTGATATTTATCTGGGTGGGTTTACGCTTTCTGAGGATTTTCCGACCAAGGCTGCGTTGCAGAATACGCTCGCTGCACTTGCTGAGTACGAGGAGGATATTGCAGACCGCGGTGATGTCAATTCTGATGGCTTCATTATGAAGTTTGCAAATGATGGTGCATTGATTTATTCGACGTATATTGGCGGTGATGATTTAGATGGCGTACGTGCCATTGAAGTCGACAGCAATAAGCGCTTATACATAGTAGGTTATACTTATTCGCGATTCTGGGTCAATGCGAATCCCGTTTGTATTACCGATAATCTGGAAACGACAGCCAGCAAGTGTTTTCAAGGCAGTGATGGGTTTGTCGCGCGGCTAGCTGCTACCGGTGATGTTTTGGCCTACCTCAATATTATTGGCGGGGCAGGCGATGATTGGACAAATTCTCTCGCGCTGGTAGAAAACCCAGCTGACTTAACGGCAACCCAAGTTTATATCAGCGGGAATACCGTATCGCCGGATTTGTTGCCGAGCGAATTGAGTCCAAGCTATCTGGCGTATAAACCCGGCTCTGGTGCGTGTAGCCGCGCCGATCCCCCCGTGGATTTTGATACTCATCCGTGTGAAGACGCTTATTTCATGCGTTTATCGAATGGCGCAGCGAGCATTGATTTTGCCAGTTATTTGGGAGGTGATTTCGATGATACCGCGGTGGATATCGACACTGACGCTATGGGTAACATCTATGTCGGCGGTACTACGTCGTCACGCGGCGGAACGATTGAGTCCATGTTTGCCATCGAGCCTTTAATCAATACAACACGCGTGATTATCAATACTGCGGATAGTGCTGATTTAACAGCTACTAAAGAGTTATTGCTGCAATCCTTCCCATTATATAGACGCTATCTTGCCACCCCATTGATTGATGACGGACAACGCCGTGTTTTTGTCACCAAGTTTAACCCCAGTGGAGATCAATTAATTTATTCCACTTTCTTGAACGGCCTAAAGCAAGACTCAGGTAGTGTGATGGAAGTCACCGATGCCGGTGTTGTTTATATAGCAGGGCAGACTACTTCTATAGATTTTCCGGTGGTTGATGCGTTTAGTCGTTTTCCCAAAAGTGCAGACGCTTTTGTAAGTAAGATTGAAAGTGATTTGATCCAGGTGATTCGCCAAGATGGCGTATCTGTCGATCAAGTTAATTTAAGTTTTTCTACTTATCTTGGTGGAGAAGACGATGACTATATAACCGCGATGAGTGTTGTTGAAAACAACGCAAACAGTGAGATTAATGGTATTTACTTAGGTGGTGGTACCGAGTCGAGGGCATTTCCTATAACCCAGAATGCATCCCAAGCTGAATATCAAGGCGGTGGTTCAGATGTGTTTTTAATGCATATTTCTCAGCAAGAAAGCAATACAGATTTACGCATAGATTTAAACGTATCCGATAAAGAACTGAATTATATTAATGAAGAAATTGCTTATAATATTGATATAGAAAATAACGGAGGTATACTTGCTGCACAAGTAACCTTATGGATTGAGATTTCAGGTGGCACGATGGGGGTTAATATTAGCAGCGCTAATTTTTCCTGTGTCAACAGCAACCAAACGGAAAATGCTAACCCTGTTATTTATAGGTGTGATTTAGGTGACTTGGCGGCAAATCAGGTCATTGAGCAAGCTGTCAATATTACGCTAACCCCTTCTTATGTGGGAATCTTCACGTTATCCTCCTCTCTCTCTAGTCTTATTTCCGATTTAACACCGGAGAATAATGCGCGCACTTCCTCAATTGAAATTCTCTCACGGCCCTCGCGCGCTAGTTTGAGCTTCTCAGCCGTTTTTTGGGCCTTTGTTTGCCTGTTTACGTTTACATTGCTGCGTTACCGCGATTTTTGTTCCACGTTGTTTGTGAGGTATCGAATAACACGCTGAAAATTATCGGGTATGATATTTGCCCAAGAGAGATCTATTAGGGGCTATCATAGAAGAGTTGAGAAAAGAGTTATAATGGGGCATATCAACGCGGGTTTAGAATGGTTGATTCAATCTATTAGTATGATGGCACCATTAGTCTTAGCTACGTTTATCGGTGCTTGGTTAGCATTTCAGCACTTCCGCCACCAGGAAAAAAGAAAAGAGAGCGAGATCCATTTACGCACGCTGAAACACATCAGCTTTGTATTGACCAGCCAGCTCGATCAATTGCAGCGCCTTAAAACCGAGATATTAGATCCACACCAAGGCAATAGTCGACGCGGTTTTGTGATGCAATCGGTGTTAATTCATAGCCAATTTCCAAGCTTGGATATGTCGGAGTTGCCGAGTGTTTTTAATGATGATGAATATTCGTTGGTCAACGATATAACCCAAGCAGAGCAGAAATTTAAAGAGATAACCGATTTATTACATTTGCGTGTTGATCGGTTGGTCGAATACGAACTTATTGATGATTCCACCGAACATCAGATGAGAAGAAAATCTGCATTAGAAAAATCAATCAATAAAGCGACAGATCGTATTTTTACTCAGGTTGACGATGCATTAGTCTGTTGTCAATCCGTATTGAGTCGACTATCAGAACATCTTAACGTTGAACTTAAAAGAAGACCCAGTGAAATATTAGAAAATTTATCTTGGTTTTTTCTTGCGGGGGCATGTGCCGTTATTGGTGTGTTTTTCTTTAGCCACTGGGCGGTTAATTCAGAGTTATTAGTGCAAGCGGGTCTGGATATCTCTTTGGTATCGGCCATTGTTTTTGCAAGTTCACTATATGCTTCACTTGCCGTCGGTTTAATGGTAGCCATTTTGACTCTTTTTTCATTTATTAAACGAATGCAAAGCAGTTCGGTTTATTTATGGACATTTATGATTAGTCTGCAACCGACCTTGTTTCTCATGTGGTTCAATTAACCCACTTTTTCGAGCAAGTGTCGGATTAAGTCTTGTGACAAGAATATGTTTTTAGAAACCTCATTTGATAAACTATTGCTCTCAACCGTTAGATTGAGAACCCGAAGCAGTAACAATGAAATAGTTGATGCCTCAGCATTTATTTTTATTTATAAAGTGGGAGAAAATGATTTTCCATTTTTGGTGACTGCGTGCTCGGCAGTGCAAAGAGCTGCGATAGGAAGTTTGAGTTTTTTCCAGCAAATTGACGGGGAGTTTGCATTGGGAAAACCATATGTTTTAGATGTTGAAAACTTTTCAAAGCTCTGGTATTCGCAGGATGAAGTTGTCAATAATGTTGCAATCACCCCTTTTCTGCCCTTTGCTACACATCTTAACAGTAAAGATGTGCATATCGTCACGCAAGGTATTACAAACCTACATTTGCCCTCGAATAAAGATTATTTTGAATTAGCGTTTAACACACCTCTTTATTATGTCGGGTATCCCCGTGGATTGTGGGATCATAAAAATAACTTACCAATCGTTCGGCGTGCGGAGATCGCATCATTACCGATGGTAAATTATCAAGGGCATGCGCAGCTTCTGTTAAATACTCCGGTATTACCTGGGTCTGAGGGCAGCCCCGTTTTTAAGTCGTCTTTTGATGATCGCTCGCAACCGCTTTTGCTGGGGTTGTTAGTCCAAGCGACACCTGGTTTAGGTCATGACCGTGTTACAATGGACAAGACCGAGAAGTCGGCGATGGGGGTGATGATTAAAACCGATTATATCGTCTCTTTAATGACATCTTATTTGACGGAAAAGGAATTTATTTAACAGTGGCAAGACCCCAGACACCTGCGCTTACGGTAGACATTATCATCGAATTGGATCACTTAAAAGATAAGCCGATCGTATTGATTGAAAGAAAATATGAACCCTTTGGATGGGCTATTCCGGGTGGTTTTGTTGACGTGGGTGAAACCGTGCAACATGCAGCATGTCGTGAAGCCGCGGAAGAGACTCATTTAGCCGTGGAGTTGACGCAATTTTTAGCCTGTTATTCAGATCCACAGCGTGATCCACGGGGGCATACGGTGAGTATCGTCTACATCGCTGCTGCACGAGGAGAACCTAGGGCAATGGATGACGCAAAGAACATTGGTATATTCGCCATGGATGAAATCCCCCAGAGCTTAGCTTTTGATCACCAAAAAATATTAAATGATTATATCTTTTTTCGTGAACAAGCTATCCTTCCGATTACTCAGAGTGTTTAATAACGGCAACGTTATTTATAGCAAATCGTCATACTGAAGCGGAGTCATTATGGAACCAGAAAAACCCTCACGGGAATCAATTCAACAAGCGAAGGTTTCTGCGCGACGAATAATGCGCAGAAGCACCATACTGACGCTTTCAATAATGCTCGGGCTGATTGCGCTATCCGTGGTGATTATTAATAGTAGTGTATCGCCTTTATCGCGCTTTGCATCCGTTAATAAGCAACGTGGTGTTGTGCCCGTCAAATTGCACGCGTTTTTAAAACAAATGGATGGCAAATTAACTGAGTTGCAAAACCAAGCAAAGTTAGGTGAATTGATTACGTTTAAGTTATCGACGACACGACCTGTGCACACTGGACTCGCGGTGTCGATAAACAAACAAAAGCCTTATGTTGTCTTTAAAGGGGCAAGAATACCGCCTGGGCCGAATAGATTGCTTGAAAAAGACGACTATCTCTTTAGCTACAAAGTTAAGTCTAGCGACAAAGATGTGAAATTTTGCCTTATTGTTTCGGATGATCATGAACGGCTTTACGCTAAGTTAAGACGATTGCAAAACATATGGACAAAAATAGATGACGCCGCGTGTGTGCAAGTGATTTGAACCCTGCAGTATGCTTAAGGGATAGATTATGAATAAATTTCTATGTTTGCTCTAAAATAACGCCAAATCCTTATGCCTTTATGCTGAATTATATTATTAGCCGATTGTTGAGCGCATTTTTTGTTGTGCTGGGCGTTATCATACTGGTTTTTTTGCTCATTCATTTAATTCCTGGTGATCCTGTAGAGATAATGCTGGGCGAGTCAGCGCGGCCTGCTGATAGAGATTTGCTGCGCGTAGCACTGGGTTTAGACCTGCCTATACATACTCAGTTATGGAATTATCTCAGTGGCCTTTTTACCCTAGATTTAGGTCATTCCATTCACTCACATCGACCTATTACCGATATCTTGCTGGAAAGAATCCCGGCAACGGCACAGTTGGCATTTGTATCCTTGCTCATTGCCATTCTTATCGCCGTACCCTTGGGTATATTGGCCGCGGTTAAAAAAGGCACCGCTTGGGATCATCTTTCAATGGGTGTTTCGTTGCTCGGGCTTTCTATTCCAAATTTTTGGATGGGGCCGATATTAATTCTGATTTTTTCTCTCTGGTTGGGTTTTTTTCCGGTCAGCGGTAAAGATGGATTTATGTCAATTGTCTTGCCTGCGCTAACCTTAGGCACGGCGCTGGCAGCGATTCTTGCGCGCATGATAAGAAGTACGATGCTGGAGATTTTGCATGAAGATTATATTCGGACGGCAAGAGCAAAGGGCTTGAGTGAGACGGTGGTGGTTACCCGTCACGCATTACGCAATGCACTCTTACCGGTGATTACCATCCTAGGGTTGCAATTAGGAACCCTGCTTGGCGGAGCGGTTATTACTGAGACGGTGTTTTCCTGGCCAGGAATCGGGCAATTAACGATTGATGCCATAAAAAGCAGAGATTATCCGGTGGTGCAAGCCTGCGTATTACTGATTAGTTTAAGCTATGTTGTGGTAAATATTTGTACAGACATTGTATATGCGGCGATAGATCCGCGCATAAGAATTGGGGATGCGAGCTAGGGTCTGTTGATGTTTTATTTTCACCACTGTTTCGGCTGAAAAATCGCCAATCAAGGCGCGAGGAGGGAGGTTTGGTTATTCCAAATAAGCGAGAGTCTGCTCCGCGAGTGCAGCGAGTGTTTTGGGTACGAGCAACGCCGAGTGGCGTTTTTTCAGCCGAAATCCGAAGGGCTGAGCCGTTTTTGTCGCCCTACCGCGTTGTCAGTCGTTTATGTAGAATAACTACACGACACTTCTTCCGCCTTGCAGGGCGACAAAAGCGGCAGCAGCAGTGATGAAAATGAAACGTCAACAGACCCTTATGTTAAAAATATTGCCTATCGTCATTGTCGTTGTTTGGGCCTTACTGGCTATTCTAGGACCTGTTTTACCCTTACATCCTGATGAAATTAATCTCCCAAAAATACTCCATGGCCCCAATGCTGAAGCCTGGCTGGGGCATGATGATTTAGGTCGCCCCATTTGGGATCGCTTAGTTGTTGGCGCAAAAACTTCATTTTTTGTCGCGTTTGGAGTGATGCTTATTTCCCTATTAATTGGTACAACCATCGGATCGGTTAGTGCGTATCTTGGTGGTTGGGTAGATCAGCTCGTGGTAAGAATCATTGACATATTTCTTGCTGTCCCGGGGATTTTACTCGCGATTGCACTCGCCGGAGTGATGGGGCCAGGTATTGAAAACGTCGTTATCGCATTATCTGTTGTGGGTTGGGTTGGTTATGCAAGGTTGGCACGTGCTCAAGTGCTCACAGTAAAACATCGTGATCATGTAACGGCTGCCATTTCCTTGGGTACTCAACCGGCAAAAATTATTCGTCTGCATTTAATTCCCCTCATCAGTGCGCCATTGATTGTTGAAGCGACTTTTGGTATCGCTGGGGCGGTAATTGCAGAAGCAAGCCTGTCATTCCTAGGTTTGGGTGTGCAGCCTCCTGCGGCATCTTGGGGTAGCATGATACGCGACGGTACGGATTATATGCTCGTTGCGCCACACATGGTCATTGTGCCGGGTATGGCCATGATGTTAATTGTATTAGCGGTAAATTTACTGGGTGACCGTCTGCGAGATTCCTTGGATGTAAGAGGCAAAATTTCTAAAGAGGTAAAGGCATAATGTTAGGGCCGGTGATGATTGACTTAGAGCACACTGCTTTGTCTGCAGAAGAGCGCGAAATCCTATTACATCCTTTGGTGGGAGGGTTGATTTATTTTACGCGAAATTTTGAGTCGAGAGAACAAATCACCGAGCTCAGCAAAGAGATTAAATCGCTTAGATCAAATTTGCTGATTTGCGTTGACCATGAAGGGGGGAGGGTGCAACGTTTTCGCGACGGTTTTAGCCTTATTCCGGCTTGTGGTCAGTTGGGGAAATTACACAATGATCATCCTCACGATGCGCATCAAGCAAGTCGTGAGATGGGTTGGTTAATGGCCATCGAGTTACTTTCTTGCACCATCGATTTTAGTTTTGCACCGGTTTTAGATTTGAATTTTGGCACGAGTGACGTTATTGGTGATCGCGCTTTTGCGGCCGATCCTGAAAACGTTGCTGCATTGGCCTCTGAGTTTATGTTGGGTATGCGTGAGGCGGGGATGGCTAACGTGGGAAAACATTACCCCGGCCATGGATTTGTTGCTGCGGATTCGCATCTTGATTTGCCGGTCGACAAACGCAGCCTAAACGATTTGCTGCGCAGCGATATTATTCCGTTTATGCGTTTGATTGAAAATAAGGTGTTAGATGCTGTTATGCCTGCACATGTTATTTATGAGCAAGTTGATAACATGCCGGCTGGATTCTCGGAAAAATGGATTAAACAGATATTGCGCAAACAATTACAGTTTAATGGGATTATATTTAGTGATGATTTGAATATGGCGGCGGCACATATTGCAGGAACTTTTGCGCAAAGGGCCGAAGTTGCCATGCGAGCAGGCTGTGATATGGTTCTGATTTGCAATAATAGGGCAGGCGTTATCGAGGTGCTCGAGCAATTTAACTGGAAGGTGATGCGTGAAAATAGTTTGCGTCTTGAACGCATGCTCGCGCGGCAAATACCCAGCTATACTTCATTAATGAGACAGTCAAGATGGTCTAATGCGACTGCCTGGATTGATCGATTAAACATTGCTTAGCGCAAATATATTGTCAATTGGTGCAAGTTTTGCTGAAAAATTAACAGCAAAAAGCAGAAGACAAAATAAATTGGCGTTACTTGCTCTGCATCCTTATAATCCTCACATTTTTATGAATGTAGTATGCCTTTACTGGGATTTAAGACCTTGACGGGAGAAGATGATGGCTGATAAGTTGTTGATAATAATGGTTAATACAGACCCTGCTAATCCATCAGAATTAGGCGCGCCTTTTTTTCAAGCGACGGTAGCTGCGGCCATGGAATTCGATGTTGAGATGATTTTTAGTGGTCGTGCCGGAGAACTCGCTAAAGTAGGTGCTGCTGAAAATATGTATGCGCAACCTGGCAGCCGTAAAAGCGTTTACGATTTAATCAAAGACGCGCATGAAGCCGGTGTTGTTTTTAAAGTCTGTACACCGACCTTAGATTTATGGGGAGATGACTTAATTCCTGAAATTGATGAAACCGTAGGTGGCGCATATTTAATTAGTGAGGCAATGGATGATGCTACGGTGACATTTACTTACTAGGGAACCTCTGATTAAATCATCTAGCGAGCGTAAACTGCGTTAAATTGAAACTCAAAATGCTCATTTACTCGCGTAAACTGCGCTTTTTCGTTTCAATTTGCCTTGTTTTCATCTCACTATCTCACTTAATCAGAGGCTCCCTAGCACCAATTCGGAGAACGCGTGAAAGTAACACCCCAGTTAGTCAAAGATGTTTATGATAAAGCGGATTGTTTGTATAGCCATGAGCAGGTTGATGCGGCGATTACCTTATTGGCCGATCAGTTAACTCAAACTTTCTATGATACGAATCCCATCATCTTGTGTGTGATGACCGGAGGACTTGTCGTCGCTTCAGAGCTACTATTGAAACTGCATTTTCCACTGCAACTTGATTATATTCATGCTACGCGATATGGAGATGACACGGTAGGCAATGAATTAAAATGGCTCGTATCGCCACGGCAACCTTTAGGTGGCCGAAATGTACTCATTGTCGATGATATCCTTGATGAAGGATATACGCTGCAGGCCATTATTGAATATTGCAGAAGCTGTGGTGTGGCTGATGTGAAAAGTGCCGTGTTAGTCGATAAACAACATGACCGCAGAGGTGGCTTGGCAAGCGCCGATTTCTGCGCATTAAAGGTGCCTGATCGTTATGTTTTCGGGTATGGAATGGATTATAAAGGGTATTTAAGAAACGTACCTGGAATATATGCGGCGCAAAAAGAACATGAATAAACTCGCGATAATCGGTGGGACGGGACTAAGTTCTTTAGAAGGATTGCAGATTACGCAGAGGAAAAATATTGCGACACCTTTTGGCGATCCTTCTGCGCCGCTAATATTTGGAGAAATAGCGGGAAGAGAGATTGTTTTTTTACCGCGCCATGGCGAGCAACATACGCTACCGCCGCATCGCATCAATTATCGTGCGAATATTTGGGCCTTAAAACATTTAGCAATAGAAAATATTATTGCAGTTGCTGCGGTGGGCGGAATACGTGAGGATTGCTACGCAGAGCGTATTGTTATTCCTGACCAGATTATTGACTATACCTGGGGAAGATCGAGTACATTTTTTGAAGACGGGTTAACCGAGGTAAGCCATATTGATTTTACCTACCCCTATGATGCAGGTATTCGAGAACAACTATTAAATACATGCAATGATTTATCGCTTGATGTTGTTGCTGGTGCAACTTATGGTGCCACCCAAGGTCCGCGTTTAGAAAGTAAAGCAGAAATTGATAAACTGGAACGTGATGGTTGTGCTATTGTCGGAATGACGGGTATGCCGGAGGCTGCGCTTGCGCGAGAACTAGCGCTTAAATATGCTGCCATCACGGTGGTGGCGAATTTGGCTGCAGGTCGTTCTGTTGAAGTCTTGACAATGGAAATGATTCAACGGTGTTTGAAATCTGGAATGTGCCAAGTAAAAAATATTCTGCACCAGGTATTGGCGGCTTCTGCTGAGTGAACTATTGCGCACGCTGAGTCATCTCTTCTGGGTTTTGCTCAATAGGCAGCTGAAACTTATTAACCATCGTTATTACCCCAAACAGTGGATGATCGAAATAGTATATCTTACCTGATTTTATACGCATTGAATCTTGCAAACGATATAAGATTTGCAATTCGGGGGTATCATTAATGGTATTTATCGCGTCTTTGTTGAATAAATCATTCTCTGCTAACAAAGTGACTTCATGATCAATACTATTGCGCACAAACTCATTGAGCGTTAATGAATCTGAAATATGTTCATCCATTACATTTAAATTTGCGCGAAATGTAAAATCCAGATCGAGGTGAAGAAACCTGTTCATACGCAGGCCTATGGTACCAAAGACAGAATGATAAGGCGGTCCGACGATTTTCCGTGGGACATAATGAGATTCATACATAGCGTATTGCGGTGTAAAATCGCTGAGAGTCAGTTCCCAGTTTTCGCTCAACTTGTTATCCTCAAAGGAGGGCAACGCAGGGATTATGTGAGGAAAAAAGCTAGGCCAGTCGACTGAGGGGTCTAGCTCTTCCATGACCAAGGATTGTTGCACCGTTTCTGTCGTATTCAGCAAACTATCGAGCGAAAGTGCTTTCTGAGCGAAGTTTAGTGGCGTGGGTTCACCGGATAGTTCTTGATAGGCAACGCTGTCATTATCACTGTCATCGAGCAGAACAGGTCGTGGTTTTTTATCTTTTTCTACCGCTTGTATCCAGGCTTTGTGGACTAAACGGCGATATCTCGGTGATTTTTCAAGTTTGGTATCGGTTAATTTCAATTCAAAAGTATTCTTAGACAGTTCTTGGAATGGAATAGCGAACTCAGGTGTTTCAGGTTGTGGATGGATAATAATAGGCTTGGTCAATTCAACAGGTTTTGCCAGTAATTTGTTGGAACTCGTTTTTGACCAGTATTCAGAGTGAACGGCGGATAAATCGGACTGTGAAAATATGATGACTTCAATTTGATACCAGTTGATACGATTTTCAGTGGCAAATATTGGATTAAAAACAGGGATTGCAGTAATGAGGACAAACCAAAAGTTAATGAGTTGTTTCATGCGATTGGTTTCATG
>CAZWUO010000039.1:5557-7084 GCA_964636675.1 uncultured Ectothiorhodospiraceae bacterium | reverse complement strand
GTTTCATGCGATTGGTTTCATGTTAGTCGTGTCATGGCAAGTTACTTCTTAGAAAGATATTGTAGAAGAACTCATGATAAAAAGATATAAACTAAATCCTTCTATTGGCAAGATTTAATAGAAGGTTCCAGTAATTAATTTAGTGGGATAAAAATATGGCGCAACGAGATATATTAAAAATGGGGACTCCTCTGTTGAATGAAATATCGACTACAGTGATTGATTTGCAAGGTAGTCAGGTCTCCAATCTTATTCACGATATGCAAGATACGATGATTGCTGCTCAGGGTGCAGGTATTGCGGCGCCGCAAATAGGTGTATTGTCAAGAGTCATCTTGTTTGGGATCGATGCAAACCCACGTTATCCTGATGTAGAGCCAATTCCGCAAACCTTATTCATTAATCCCGAAATAGAGATTATCGATGAGGAAGTCATCTTCGCTTGGGAAGGATGTTTGAGTGTTCCAGGATTGAAAGGTTTGGTGCCTCGGTTCAAAAAAATAAAGATTGCCGCTTATGATCAATCAGGTAATAAAATCAGTGTTATTGCTGCAGACTTTCATGCACGAGTTGTGCAACATGAAATTGATCATCTAGACGGTATTTTGTATCCCCAACGCATACAAGATTTGCGCAAATTTGGATTTATTGAAGCGCTTGAAAATTCGGGGGCTATTCCCAAGCTTGCTGTAAACACGCCCTAGAAAGCCATGATCAAAAATTGCTAGGATCTTACGGATTCCAGGTTGTGCCGGTTGCGATTAATGTATCAAGTAGCTGGTTTATTTTTGTTTGCTCTTCTGGATTAGGCAAAGAGTCGCGCTCGGTTATGGTTTTAACTACAAGCTCTAGATTGCGTGCATCATTGCCAACTTTATCAGCGCCAAATATTCCAGCGGAGCCAGTGATACTGTGTATACATCGGTGAAGTTCACCGATGTTATCTACAATATTTTCGGCGGACGTCAATACCTTATTCCACTGAACAGAAATATCGTCAAGGCGTTTAGGTAAGCTATCTTTGAATTTTTGTTGCAGAGCATTTAAGGATTGCTCTAAGTCTTGTGGATTTTCCATGATTAATATACACCTGTTGGAAGAGTAGCCATGTTAATGTACGCTGTTGCGACTCGCCGTTAATTCATGCACTATTTTTAAAAGCTTGTTTTGGTCAATGGGTTTGGCTAAATAGCTTTTAAATCCGGCTTCTAGAGCACTTTTTTCATCGAGTTTATCACTAAATCCCGTGCACATTACGATCGGAAGATCAGGTCTTACTTTAAGTAAGTATTGTGCGAGTTCCAGCCCGGTGAGTCCTGGCATAATTTGATCGGTGACCACAACATCTATCGAATTAGGGTTATTTGCAAAATATGCTAATGCAGACTGGCTATCCGTTTCGACCGTAATATCAAAGGAGCCATCACTGAGTATTTCTTTAATGACACCGCCTACTGAACTCTCGTCATCGACCACTAAAACACGTATTTTATCGCTATGGTTTTGCTTACTCGCTACGTTCGGTGA
>CAZWUO010000039.1:0-5457 GCA_964636675.1 uncultured Ectothiorhodospiraceae bacterium | reverse complement strand
CCACTAAAACACGTATTTTATCGCTATGGTTTTGCTTACTCGCTACGTTCGGTGAATTTACCAGTGTTTCCGGCATGGAAGAGACGAGGGGGAAATACAAACGAAATGAGGTGCCTTTGCCCAGCTCTGTGTTTACAATGATATGTCCATGATGGTCGTGGAGGATTCCATGTACCATGGCTAACCCCATTCCTGAGCCTCTCCCCACTTCTTTTGTGGTGAAAAAAGGCTGGAAAATATTTTCCAGCACTTCGGGTTTTATACCTTCACCGTTGTCTTTAACCTCCAACTCGATATAACCATCACGCAAGGTTTGACCACATGTGCTACATGATTCTCTAAGGTTTTTCACTTTGCGCATGCTAATGAGTAATTTGCCTTTACCATGCATTGCGTCACGCGCGTTGATACACATGTTAGTGAGTACCTGGTGAAATTGCACAGGATCAGCACTGACTTTTGGAATATCACCGATAACATTGAGTTTCACTTCAACACTGGATGGAATAATGGGTGTTATCATGCCTAAAACCTCATCCACTAGTGGAGTGAGATCGAGCGCTTGAGGTGTGCATTGTCCCTCACGACTAAAGGTAAGCATTTGCTGTATGAGTTGCCGTGCTCTTTCGCCTGCTTGGGAAATTTCCTGTAAATAACTGGTCAGTTTTCGATTTTCGTTGGATGCAAATCTCTCTAGGGCAAGATTGGAATACCCCATTATAGAAGCGAGAATATTATTAAAATCGTGTGCGATACCGCCAGTGAGCTGGCCTATTGCTTGCAATTTTTGAGTTTGCTGGAGTTGCTGTTCTAGCCAGTTTTTTTCTTTTTGTTGCTGTTTTCTATCGCGGATATCTCGGCAAATTATCTGTATAGAAATCAGCTCATTATTTTCGAAATAGGGTGCCGCGCTAATTTCAACGTCAATTTTTTTATCATTTCTGCTAAGAAAAACAGTTTCAAGGCTGGTGAGTTTTGCTCCTCTGGTGAGTTCCAGGAAAGCAGATTTAGTTGCCAATAAATAATCAGGATCGATAAAGTCTAGAAATGAAAAACCTATTTGCTCATTCTCAGAATAGGATAAACAATCTAAATATTGCTGATTTGAATCCATAATTTCAAAATTTTTATTCGTTATTAAAATCATATCTAGCGCATTATCAAACAGTCCTCGAAATTTTTTTTCACTGGCTTGTAATGCTCTCTCAGCTTTTTTTCGGCTCACTAAAAGTTTCCATTCGCGTAAAATTCTGTCGATGGTTCGCGGCAGAGAGACTAAGGCATCTCTGGATTTTATTACATAGTCTAATGCACCTGCCTTCATAACATCTACCGCCATTTGCTCATCCCCAAACCCGGTCATAATAATGACGGGATAAGCTAGGTCTTGAGTGGTTGAAGTTAAGATTTCCGTACCATTGCCATCGGGTAACAAGTAATCGGTTAAAACAATATCAGGAGTCGATGTGCTGAGATGAGCTTTTGCAGTACTGAGTGAGTTGGCCACTGAAATTTGATATTCATCATGATTGCTAAATACAAGCCGTATTAGATCGGCATGTACTTCGTCATCTTCAATCAATAAAACTTTAATTTTACTAGCATCCATTCGATCTATCCTATCAAGTATTGGTTATACGTGTGAAATTATGCTATATCCGTCAATTTCGGATATTTATTTAGCTTTTAATTCGTTTTTAAATACATACCATCTTCATTGGAGACGATACTGTTTTTTCCATTGTTTTTTGCATGATACAATGCTTTATCTGCCTCGTTACATATTGTGTACGTGTCCGTGAAATCTGGATAGCAGCTGACTCCACAGCTAAACGTGACGTTGAATTTAGTATTTTCGTATTGATGAATTATTTTTTCTTGCAGGTTGCGAATTTTTTTTATGGTCTTAACCGCATTTTTAATATTTGAATCAAGCAAAATGACTGCAAATTCCTCCCCTCCATAACGGCCAATAATGTCAGTTTTTCGCAGATTGAGCTGTAATAATCGGGCTAGGTTTTTTATAACCTTGTCTCCTGTAGGATGTCCGTAGGTGTCATTTACACTCTTAAAATAATCGATATCTATCATTGCAAAAACGAGTGAAAGTTTATTCCTTTTTGCACGTTCTAATTCTTGTTCGAGTAATTCTTTGATTCTGGTGTGATTGTATAAGCCTGTGAGACTGTCTCGTACCATAAATGAGCGTAAATAACGATGGCGTTGTGCGCGAATAGATATGGATGACACGAGATGCTTGGAATCAATTGGCTTAGTTAAAAAATCATCTCCGCCAACGCTCATAGCGTCGAGTTGCGTATTGAGATTGGTCTCAGAAGACAAGAAAACGATGGGTATACTGATATATGATGGTTGTTGACGGATTATTTTTGCTAATTCTATGCCTGTACAGTCTGGCATATACAAATCCATCAAAATTAGCTCAGGATGAAACTCGCCGAGTATTCGGGTTAATAATAACGGGTCATTAACAATTCTGGTTTGCATTCCGTGTTGTTGCAAGACAATGGAATAAAAGCGCGACAACTCTTCAGAGTCATCTACGATTAGAATTCGATAATTGTTGTCATCTTTCGTAGAGATGTGCAAATCTAATTTTTCAACGAGTGAAAACACATCGAATGGCTTGACTAAGAAATCACAAAATCCTAATCTAACGGCATTGAGTCGCCTAGAAAAATTGTTATCAGGTGATAATAATATTATCTTGTATTCATTGTTTTTTTGCAGCGATAAAATACGCTGGAGAAAATTTCTATTGGAAAACTCGTTATCTAAAATGACGATGTTAGGTGCTTTAGCACTTATCGCGGTAACTAAGTTATCTATCGTTAGAAAGTTTTTTATATGATATCCAAAAGAATGAAGTTTTTCCTGTGTTTCATTTTCTATCGATTCGCTATTATCAAGCACATAAATTAAAACCCCGATTTCATCGGTAATATCATTGGGTTCAGTTCGTAATAAGGTGTTTATTTTTGGCGTGTTTTTATTATTTTTGTTTGATGAGTTATCAATGATGTATTTTAAAGTATCGAGAAGTTTGCGAAATTTAGCGGCGTCATTTGCAGAAATATTTCTGTTAAGGTGTATTATTTGCTGGCAGAGATGCTCTAGTGCTCTTGAAATTTCGGTTATTTCATTAAACCCAAAGGTTGCTCCAGAGCCAGCTAACTTATGAAAGTCAAAAAGTAACTGATTCAGTAAATCGTGATTTTTCGATTCGATAATCCTGGATTCCCATAATTGATTGATGAATTTGTAATGGGGATCTAAGCTCGATATATACTCTTTCTTTAGGATGGCGAGCTGGAGATGAAAATCTGTGTCTGGAGCATTCATCGTTATTGACAATGAGTGATAGATACATTTCTGGGCCAGGCCGTATCTACCGGATTGCATATAGTGCCCATAGACAATAACAATTCAGCTCGCATTTTTTGTACCCGTTAATTAGTTTGTTTTATTCAATGATTGAGTGACCTAATCGATATAAGCGTTTTCGACTACGCAAATATAATCTTTAGAAGTAAGATATTACCTATTTACAGCAAGGAAATAGAATTCTTTAACGACGTGATAGTCGGTGACGAGAAATCGAGCTAGGTTTTTATTTCCTAGCCCAATGTAAGCAATAAATACTCCGAGTATTAATTACTTAGCGCGGTTTTTGGGTATCCTTATAGACCCATATAAATACTAGGTTTTCCCTCATAATTCTGGATCTCATATTAATGACACGCAAAAAAAATTCAAAAATTTATTTCGAATGCCGAGATATTTACTTGATTAAAGCGCTATTAGCGGATTAATAGCATTATTAGATAATCCACTGTTATGCATGAGGAAACTCAAGGAATTAGGCAATTGGGTACACAGAACTTAAGTAAGATTCTTCTGGTTGAAGATGAAAATGATATTAGAACCGTTGCCCAGTTGGCTTTAGAATCGGTTGGCGGGTTTGAATTGATGTTGTGTGAGTCTGGAACGGTAGCATTAGAGGTGGTAACAGAGTTTGCGCCAGACTTATTTCTATTAGACGTGATGATGCCTGGATTAGACGGGCCAACAACATTGCGCGAGCTTAGAAAAATTGATGGTTTCGCGCATACCCCGGCTATTTTCATGACCGCCAAAGTTCAGCCGCATGAAGTCAAGGAGTTGAAAGAATTAGGTGCCATTGAAGTAATAGCCAAGCCTTTTGATCCGATGGCGCTTGCGGGACAGATAAAAACCTGTTGGCAAAAAAATGTTGCTTGAGTCGTTGCATATCACTTGGATATCACTTGGATATCACTTGGATATCACTTGGATATCACTTGGATATCACATAGTATTATAATGGTTTATGTGCCCAGTCTATGAAAAGTACTGCCGAAAAAATAGGGATGGGCGATGTTAATCAGGTTCTGCAACAGCTCAAAGAAAGTTATTTAAATGAGCTACCCGAACGGGCTGACGAAATAGAAAGTCTCATTCTTGAATTGGCCTCTACTGGCAATCCTAATGAAATATTTGAAGATTTATTTCGTAAAGTGCATAGTCTAAAAGGCAGTGGTGGTACTTATGGTTTTAGTGTCATTACTTCAATCTGCCATCATTTAGAAGATTTACTGAATGAAATAGGCAGTAATTTCTCGGGAATCGAGAATACCTTAATTGATATCTATCTAAAACATATCGATCTTGTAAATCGAGTTTCTATAGAAGCGACAATAAACCCTAATCCTGATTTTTCTGCGATCGAAGATGATTTGCTTATATTACGCAACGCCTCAACCAAGAATAATATTTTTGGAATAGTTGTTGAGTCTTCGCATCTTATTTTAGATTTGTGCGCAAAGGGTTTGGCAGAATTTCCTGTGAAGCTCGTATATGTTGAAGATGGCTTGACCGCATTGCAACGCTTGCTAAAAGAAAAATATGATTTTGTAATAATGGGACAGTCATTGAAAGGTCTCAATGGTATCGCTTTAACAAGCGCTTTGCGTACATCAGAAACAATGAATAAAGACATCAAAATAATTACCCTTACTTCCGCTGAAAAATCAAAGTTTTTAAAGGATGCTAAACCAGATTATGTGTTACTAAAGGATAAAGCGCTAATTCCTAATTTGGTCCTTGCTGTAGAAGAAATTATTAGAAATCGCTAACGCTTTTTCAGATACAACAGTGATCTATGCATCACGATAGATGGATGAATCGAGGAAGAAAACGATGAAAGATGATGTTAGAAATTTTGAAGAAAAGTCGTTTAAATTAGAAAATGCCATTGATGGTGCAAAAACCGCAATGATGATATACCCGTGGCGTTATAGATTTAGGTTTTTAGTGTACGTGATATTCCTTTCATGACGAGGCGAAATGACGCGTAATAGCCAGTCTATTGCAAGGAATTTCAACGAAGTCATGGAAGGAATAGGGCGTGTAATAAGG
>CAZWUO010000038.1:0-22701 GCA_964636675.1 uncultured Ectothiorhodospiraceae bacterium | reverse complement strand
AGTGAAACGCATCCACCGTCTTACCCTTCTAAGGACAGAAGGTGGATGCGCTACGTTTATCCCTCCTTATCACTCAAAATATTGGTTTTATTTAATAACGGTTAGTTTTAAGCACGATTGCCCGGCCTCTCCCACCTTTCTTCTTATTACGCAGAAATTTTGCAACTGTCTTCTCATTTGTGAAATCAAATTGGGGGCATTAGGTCAGCTACTATCGCTAACGAGGGATAATCACCAACAAGAGCTTGTCACCTATATGAGACAGCCCCTACTTTTTTTAATAACACATGACAAAAGGGTAATGTGTTTTTAAAATGTAACATACTGATTTAATCAAAAAACATTAAATGGCTCAATTTTTGCTCTATCCTTGCAAAAGAATCTATAAGTAAACCAAGCCAAAAATATAACCCCAGCGGACTTCGAGGTTGGCAAATTATGAACATGATAAAACTAAAAAAAACTGTGCCACTTATTGTAAGTGTTACCTTATCTACGATACTCCTAGGTTGTGAAGCGATAAGAGAATATCAAGAACAAATAGATATTCAATCTGTTATGGAGGTATCTGGGAGTGTGGGCGATGGGCCAATTATCAATGCAAACATTAGAGCTGAAAATTTAAATGGACTTTTTCTGGGAGAAACCCAAAGCGATGACAACGCAAATTATGATTTGTCCTTGCTAACACCTAAAACATTTCCTGTAATACTAGAAACTCGTGGTGGTATTGATGTTGTTACTTACAGCATACCAGACTTCAACTTAAGTTCTGTGATTTATGATGCAAATACTACGGTTGTTAATCTTAATCCCTTTAGTACGCTTGTGGTTAACACGGCCAGATATATGGCTGGAGGAATTACTAAAGAAAACTTGTTTATGGCAGATAATTATTTGTCGAAAAATTTAAGTTTTGGTCTGAATAGAATCCTTATTCCAGACCCAATATCGACTGCCGTTAGCTCAGCTAATGTTGCGATTTTTGTAAAGTCGTCTAAATCTTTAACCGAAACATTGAGAAGAACTAGCGAGATCTTGATTGCAAAGGGGGTCAATCTTGAGATTCTAGATATTATCGACAACATATCCGCAGATTTAGCGGATGGCGTTATTGACGGTAAGAGTTCAGCACCCATTTTACCCGAGGCTTCAGCTATTTTTAGCCTAGTCAGTGCGCAAATAATTATAGAATCAATTCACAACGAGCTTAAGGTGAAAGGCATTGATGCAACACAAGCACTAAACGATGCTATAAAAATTGCTATGCCCGCTGCACCTTCATGGGCTACCACCGGAAATGTATTGCTGACGAAAGCCGAGTTATCACACGTGAAGATGACATTAGAAGCATTAAAATTAGTTACCAATAACAGTGATATTGATGCAATTATAAGTGATCTAGCATTGCTTAGTCACGGCATGAAAAGCAGTGAAACAAAAGCTTATTTTCAAAGCGACTCAGCGACTATACTCGCAGCTGCAATGCAACAAGTCATCGTCGCTACTCCCTCACAACTAAAAAATGCGAATGATTTCGTATATGAAAGTATTATGGGTAACACGCCTGAACCTGAACCTGAACCTGAACCTGAACCCACTCCCACTCCAGAACCTGGTTTTGAAATCACGAATCTGATAAATCTAGGTTATCAACTCGATACATTGGAGACTGGTATTGCAATGTATATAGATAGAGCTTACACCATTTTATCTGTGCCAAGCGAATATGAGGGTTCAAGATTCATTCGCACAAAAAATAATGATAAAAACTCTACCGGAGATAGTTTTTTGTCCTTTGATCTTAGTTTAAACGGAACCGTGTATGTTGCATATGATAGACGTATTGCGAACTTACCCACTTGGTTAAGCGACTGGACAGCAACGGGCACAACGCTCGTTGTCTCGGATGATAATTATATCTTCGATATCTATACGAAAGATTTTGCGGCGGGTACTGTCACGTTAGGTGGAAATATGGGTGGAGGAAAGAGCATGTATATGGTATTTGCTCAGTTTCGATTGTGAGTTTAGAAATTTAACTGCATTGGCTGCAGCTTGATTTGACGCCTCGTTTGCTAGTGGTTTAAATAAAACCTAAATTCCAAGATATTTAAGGAAGCTCTTATCCATTCATGAATTAGTCAGAATTTCCTTCGTTTTAAATTGGCCTATCAAGCCATTGAGATCATGTGAAAGCACTTTTAGTTCTTGGCTTAATTCCATGGTTTTGGATGCATCTTCTAACGATTGATTGGTGACGTTATGAATAAGATGAATGCTGTTATTGACTTCATTTGCGACGGCTGTTTGCTCTTCGGTAGCGCTTGCAATCTGTGCATTCATGTCGGTGATAGTATTAATGGTATTGGTTATAACTTGTAGCGAGTTACCCGCTGATTTAGCAATATCAACACTTGCTTGTGCTTTGCTATGCCCGATTGACATTGTGGCTGATGCATCGTGGATACCGCTTTGCAATGTCTCAATAATTCGCTGAATTTCTAAAGTCGCATCTTGGGTACGCTGTGCTAGGGTGCGTACCTCATCTGCAACAACCGCAAATCCACGACCTTGCTCTCCCGCACGTGCCGCCTCAATAGCTGCATTCAACGCGAGTAAATTAGTTTGCTCTGCGATACCCTTGATGACTTCCAATACTGAACCTATTTCATCGCTTTTGGTTTCTAATTTAGCAATAACTTCGCTGGCTTTTGCAACTTCAAGCGCCAGCGCTTCAATTTCGATGACCGAGTCAAGTACGACTCTATTACCAATATTTGTTTCTTCATCCGCGCGTTGTGTTGCCTCTGATGCTGTATGTGCGCTTGCCGCTACTTCTTGTACGGTTGCGGACATTTGGTTAATCGCGGTTGCGGTTTGCGCACTCTCCGATTGTTGTTTTTCTACGCCTTGGATGGTGCGTTCAGTTACGATAGTCATTTTCTCGGCGGAGTTGACGAGTTTATCTGATGCCTTTCTAACCTCGCAAACAATTCCATGAATAGTATCTAAAAATCGGTTAAAACTTGTGGCTAAACTAGCAAATTCATCTTTCCCTTCAATCTCTAGGTGGGCGGACAAATTTCCTTGCCCATGCGAAATATCATCAAGCAATGCATTCATTCTACGCAAGCGTTGACTTATTGAGTTGCCCGTTAGCCACACGATAAAAGACAAAAAAACCAAGGCTAAGGTACTCCCTATTAATAATAACGTATCAAGGCCGTTGATTTTGTTATTAATGCTTGTGGTATTGGCCATTGTTAAATCAACATATTTACGATTTAATTGTGCAAAAGCTTCTAACGCTGGGCTGTCATTAATTTTGACTAATTGATCAATTTTTCTGGGGTCTAACCCTCGTTTATGTGCTGATTTCACTTCACTAGTAGCTGCGCGATATTGATCGATAACGGTTTGTATTATCCCGAGTGCGGCAATCTCTTCGGTTGCTACGCCATCAATGCGTTGATATTCATTAATGGCTTCGATTACGCGTTGTTGGCGTGCATTAATTTCATTGAAATACTTGGGGGTGCCTCTTAATACATAGTTCTTAAAATGATGTATGGCTCCACCATAACCGAATTCCGATTTAATTTTCATCAACAGAGATTGGCGCTTTGCAACGTTATTCTGATATTTATCCCAGTTCGTTTTTAACGGAATAACGTTACTCATGGTGAACACATAAACAGCGATAAAGCTCAATGCTACACATGTTATTAGAAACTTAAATTTAGCCTGTATAGAGTAGTTATTCATTCTCTCTCCCTTAAGAAGGCCGTTAGGTGTTTTGTGTGATGTGTTTTAACGAACGTACTCTGCTAGACAAACAGTGTCGACCTGAATGTGAAAATCTTTAACCTAGAATCTGCAGTTGAACGGCATACAGAATACTTTTTTAAGCGTGAACAGCAAGACGCGATGAGGCTGAATAGTTTGTATTGCAACGATTCGCAATGACGCTATTCACGCTAAAAGCGTACTATTCATGGAGTGGCGCACTCGTCCTCTGAGTCAATTCGAAAAACAAGCTCATGCGTTTTCTCATCAATCGCTTAACGATGCATCATAGCTCTCAACTGAGGAATCTAGGTTTAAGATATCGTTGGATAGAATAGTAAGTGTTAATATGTAGAAGAATGAGGGACGGGATACCAATGATTTTCCTAGAATATTATTTTTACGCGTAACCCAGGTTTGTTGTCCAGTAGTGTGAGTTTTGCAGAGTGTAGTTTGGCGACTGCATTAACTAAGCTTAAGCCTAATCCACTCCCTGAGGTAGAGCGTGAGTTATCTAAGCGTTGAAATCTGGCCAGGACTTTTTCCCTGTATTGTTCTGGAATTCCAGGGCCTGTATCACTGACCTCAATGACGGGATGTTTGTCTTCACGATAGAGCAGTAGTGATATTTTTCCACTTGGGTGAGAATATTTGATCGAATTTTCGAGCAAATTGCTAAGCGTTTGCGCGAGTAGCTGTCGGTTTCCTGTGATTTCTATAGTTTCTTTTTTCTCCCAATCGAGCATCAATCCATGTTCTTCTGCGACTATACGGTATAAGTCGGCGATGTCGTCGATTAGTTCTGATAAATCTATAGATTGCCAATTATCTCTTCTAACGCCAGCTTCAGCCTGCGCTATGCTCAATAAAGAATTAAATGTTTTTATTAGTTCATTGCCATCTTCAATTGCTTTTTCCATTGCTTGCTGATATTCATTTTCAGCTCTGGGTTGTAATAGGGTTACCTCTAATCGGTTTTTTAATCGTGTTAGTGGGTTACGCAAATCGTGGGCAATATTGTCGGTAACCTGGCGCATTCCAGTAATGAGTTCTTTTATCCTCGCCAACATTAAATTTAATTTTAAGATAAGGGTCTGGAATTCGTCTTCCCTTTTAGGAACCGGCAGCGAATATTTAAAATTGTTGGCGATGGACTTTTCAAGTCCTGTATTGATCGCATTTATTTTGTCAAGAGTTTGTCGGCTCATATATAAACCGATGATAAATGCAGATGAGAGAGTAACAATGATTGCAATAATGATGGCTGTCAATGTATGTTCTTGCAGTTCTTCAATCGAGCTATTAGATTGTGCTGAAATTAGATAGAGTTTATTATCTAAATGAATCGTTGCCATGCGGAGATCATTATCGTCATCTTTTCCATGGAGTACTTCGAATGCATCTGTAAAGCTGATTTTTTCTTCTTCGAAAGGAATTTCCATAATGTATGGAACGAGAAAGTTACTGCCGGAAAGAAGGCTAAAATTTTCATCAGTCAATGCATAATAGTGATGCAAATGTTTACCATATTGTAGCCTTAGATCAATATGTTTTATTAGAGAGTCAGTATTATACTTTTTGTAATGTGATTTTAGCTCTTCTAGCTCGTGAATCAGTTCACGATCAACCTGCTGTTTGATTTCATTAAAGGTGATAACATAAACAGAGCCCAATGCAACGGAAACGATTACCGTAAATATGCTGGCAAATTGAATTGCAATACGAAACGCAGATGTATCAAACAGTTTCACGTAAGCTGTATCCTGCACCGCGAATTGTATGGAGAAGGGGGGTGTCGAAGTCTTTATCTATTTTAGTTCTTAAACGACTTATATGAACGTCGATAACATTAGTTTGCGGGTCAAAATTATAATCCCAAACCTGTTCTAATAACATCGTCCTTGAAAGTACTTGTCCTGCATGGCGCATTAAATATTCGAGTAGTCGAAATTCCCGTGGTTGCAATGCAATATTTTTTCCTGCTCTTGTGACTTTGTGTCTGCGTAAATCTATTTCCAGATCTGCAAGTTTCAGTTTATTGCTTATTTGTTGCGGTTGTTTGCGTCGGGATAATGCCTCAATGCGAGCGAGCAACTCAGAGAAAGCAAAAGGCTTGGTGAGGTAATCGTCGCCACCTGCACGTAGTCCTTCTACTCTGTCATCGACTTCGCCGAGAGCGCTCAATATGAGTACAGGGGTATCAATATTAGCCGCGCGTAACGCTCCAATTATTGATAAACCGTCACGCTCTGGGAGCATGCGATCAATGATCATAAGCTCATAATCAGCAGTCAAAGCTTGACCCAGCCCGGTTTTTCCATCAGCAGCGTGGTCAACTAAATGACCACTTTCCGTGAGCCCCTTTATCATGTATGAGGCTGCTTCGATATCATCTTCTATAACTAATATGTGCATTGTAATACTAAGCTCGGGTTGTCATTCTCCAGGTGAAGCTAAGTTTAGCCTTTAGTTTTAATCATTTCACGTATTTTTCCCGTTTTAATAGAAATATTACTAGATGGTAATGTTTTGGAAAATCATGGGAAATATCTATGTCCGATAATGACACCAGATAAAAATTAAAACTGATTTTAGAAACCTTTAGGAGGTAATAATGGAAGCAAAGAGCTGGAGTTTGCGTACAAAATTTTTGCATATTGGACTGGTCACTACGGTTTCCCTGCAGTTGGTAATAAGTTTGCTGATGGATGAGCCGGATGAAAAAGGGTCGGTGATAGGAGGTGCCTTATTTGAGGCTCATGAAGTGATTGGTTTATCGGCATTGGCGATCGTACTTTTACATTGGGTATGGTCGGCAGTTAGCCAAGTAGATGGTGGTTTGAGGCATTTGTTTCCATGGGGAAGAGCAGGTCGAGAACAAATAGGAAATGATATTAAGGCACTACTTAGCTGCAAATTTCCGCCTGCTAGTACAGGGGGTGGTTTGGCAGGATTGATTCATGGCCTGGGTTTGTTGGCGGTAACTGGTATAGCGTTATCGGGTGGCATGTTATTTTTGTTGTATCCGGATAATGCGGAGCCAGGAATGTTGGTTAAAGGCATTGAAGAGTTACATGAAGGATTTGCAACCTTGGTTTGGACGTATTGGTTTGGTCATGGTGGTATCGCCATATTACATCATTTGTCTGGTCATGATTATCTAAAGAATATGTTTACTTTTGGTAATAAGAAAGAACAAGAACATGCAATCATAAAAAAAAATGTTGTTGATGTTAAAAAATAGTTACAAGGAGAGTTGATTGCGAATGAAATTGAGATTAATGGTACTACGGTTTATCTGGATAATCTCAAATCGAGTGACTTAGATCTTACTACGCTATTAGTGGGCGATCGAATAGAGATAGACATCAGAAATTGATGCTAACGAGAATTTTTACGCTATTAATGTTGATGACAAAAATGACTCTGATCGAGAGGAATCGAACTCTGACTCAGAGGGTAATTCTAACAACGAATTGGATGATGACTAACTAAATTAATGTGTCTCCAGTCGAGATCGTAATAAAAATTCAGTCCCTCCCTTAGCAGCCTTCGGGCTGCTTTTTTTATACTTGTGTATAAGCATGAAAAAGAGAAAGGTAGCGGGTAACTACGACACGTTACCCGCAGATCTCTTGTTAATATGTTTAAGGAGCAACAGGAGGATATGGAGTATCCCAGTTTGGCATCCCATAGAAAGTTCCTGGCATTACTTGAGTGGCTTCTATGCCCAAAAAGGCGAGAGGGCCTGCACCATCCAGGATGAAAGACTTGACTGCAACATGCTTAAACCATACGACTTTATGCGGGTGTAGTTCACCCGTCTCAGCGTTGACTAGCATGTGGTAATGGTTATACCCTTTGGTGACATAATGTGCAGCTTTAATTTCGCTCCACTTGTCGATAATTGCATCCATAATGTAGAGCAGTTCGCCGTCACCTGCATCGCTAGACCACCAGTTAGGTGCCCCAAAAGGTCCTGTATTATAATGTTTTCCTATCAAACGTTTTTTTCCAATACGTACCCATTGATGCCCAGGTACGTCTGACGCTCCATCTAACCCATCAGGAGGGCCTGCGAAATGATAGCTGTGATGGCCTAATTTAATAGTAATGCCATGGACAAATTCTTTCGAGTATTTTTCATGAGCATTCGCTGTGCCGAATGTGAACATGATTAACAAGAGCAAAAACATCTTCGGAAAAATCATTTTGTTAGTAAATCCTAGCATAGTTTTTTATCCCCAATTTTGTGTTAATAAATGACCCAGCATTTAACAAAAACACGTTCTTTCAATTGCAAAATATGACAGTTGTCTCTTTTTCCAACTCAAAAAATGATTATAATGCATAGCTGAGCTGCGTATTCATATTTTTATAAATTACCAGTTGACCTTTGACCTTCCCCTGGAGTACAAGCCTTTGGTTCCACAGTACCTCAAACGAGTGAGTGCATTAGTCAATAATATTTTTAGTGCTGTCGATGGCATCATGTTGTACCTCAGGTACATGTTTTGCTGGTTATCCATAAAATAAATGACACGCAGAACAAGCTTATTTTATGAATCTTTCTAATCGCTTACATGAATGTGTTATGTTAAATGCTATGTATTATCAACAAGATAAATATACGGCTAAAAGCCAAAAATGATTTGGCGCAGAATGTGTGATATACGAAATCAATTCAGCATCTGTTCATGAGAGTGTTTGCATGATTTTACAGCAATTCATTCAGAAAAATTTTCTAATAAAAAAATTTCTAATTATAGTTTGTCGGTGAATTCGGATAATAATGCTGTTTCAGCGTTACACTTGGCGCCGTTTTTTGTGATTTCATGAAAGAATAATATTATAGAAAGCCAATTAGTGTTGGGTAGAAGAGACAGTCTGGTCTGGTTTTTCGACGAGATTTAGGTGGGGAAAATTTAATTAAGTCCAAGTTAATTCACTGCAACGTTACCGAAACTTTCAGGCTCAAACACTCCGCTTTATGCGCGCTCTTGAAGTGCATCTCTTTGATTAGCATTTATCTAATTGATTAATCGCATTATTTAAAATATTTTTTTTTGTCAGTGAAATGCAAGGCTTATTGTCTCTATGTGTTAGGAAGGCTAATTATGATTCTGAATATCAGCTGAACGAAAAATGACTGGATATTATTCAAGTTTTTCGTCGCTTACATGCTTAGTCCGTTGTTTGGATTTTAATTTACCTAATATTTTATAAGTATAAAGTCCATGCCATTACGCGGTAAGTGAGTTGATGTGATTTAGTTGAATTGAATAAATACTAATGGAGACAAGTCAATGAATAGAAAGAGGTTGGTATCGATACTAACATTTAGTTTATTTGCTATTTTTACGCAACAGTCGGCATTCGCTCATCCAGTTACTGTTATCGAAGGTGAGCCCGTGCTGGATTTTAGATTGCCATCTTTACAAATTAAAACGGATAGTGGATTTGAAGAACCTGTATTGGGTGAAACTAACGAGCATGAGGTGCTTTACAATATACCTATTGATGGTTCTGAGCCTGTTCCGTTACGCCAGGTTCCGACGTTGTATATCACGGAGAGGGATAGAGAGACTAATGAGCATTGGCCGGTTGTCATCGATGAGTCTATCAGTGAGGAAAACACAACGCGTGGTTTGGTTTACCCCGGTAACCCTGATCCGATTACTGTCGCTGATTGGGTCAAGGGGGGGAATTCCAAGTTAAAAATAAAAATTCTCCGAAACGGGATGAGCAAAGTAAAAATGAAAATAAAAGGATTGCTTCCGAATAGTGTATATACCGTTTGGCAGTTTAATCTAGCAGGTCCACCAGGGCCATTTGGTGGCATTCCTAGTGTGTTTGTGACCGATCACCATGGTAACGGTAAGATGGAGCGTAAGCTTCCTTTTAATATGTTCGATGTTGTCGATAATTTACTCGTCGCCTATCATTCAGATCATCGTGTTTATGGTGGTACCCCTTCCGAGGTTAGACCGCAAGGAGGGCCTGACCTGCACTTTCAATTGATATTTGATGTTAAAGGCGCTGTTCCTCAGTAGCTTTTGGTTGGTATCTCCCCTTTGAGTGTTTGATGGCTTTGAGGGGAGGCATCTTATTCTAAAAAATTGTTTCGCAATAAGCTGTGATGGTTCGCATCAATTATTTCCAAATTTTACTTTTTGATAAGCCAGGGTAGGTAAAATAAGTCATTGCTTATTGGGAGGCTACAAAATGTTTGCAGGAAGTAAATCAATGCATAGTTATCAAGTATCCTTTTTTTTTATCATTTTGTTCGCACTCGTCAGCATGAGTGTGCTCGCTCACGAGAAAAATTTACCCTCGCCCGTTAGTCACTATGATTTTTATGACAATGGCCACCCAAATAAAGCAAAAGTAGACTTAGGAAAATTTCTATTTTTTGACAAAATACTCAGCGGTAATCGAAATATCGCATGCGCTACATGCCATCATGGATTAACCGATACCGGTGACGGTTTATCACTACCTATTGGCGAGGGTGCGCGAGGCTTGGGTGTAACTCGGGATACTGGTTCTGGGAATAACGCCGTCATTGAGCGTGTGCCGCGCAATGCCCCGCCTATTTTTGCGTTAGGCGCAAAATCAATGACAGTCTTATTTCACGATGGTCGGGTTGAAATTGATGACACTCAAATAAGTGGCTTTAGGACGCCTGCTGGAGACGAGCTTCCTGTTGATTTAGAAAATGTCCTGGCCGCACAAGCTATGTTTCCGGTGACATCGGCAACCGAAATGGCGGGGCAAGCCGGTGAAAATACGATTGCTGATGCTGCAGCTAGCGGCAATCTAGCGGGGCCTGGTGGTGTTTGGGAGCAAATTGCCGATCGTTTGCGAAACAACCCTGAATATGTGATGTTGTTTAATCAGGCTTTTGGCGTTAGTCAACATGAAATCACCTATGCACATGTTGCCAACGCAATTTCAGCTTTTGAAAGTAGCGCGTGGCATGCGGACAATAGCCCGTTCGATCGCTATTTACGAGGGGATAAAAAAGCGCTGAGTAAAACGGCCAAGAAAGGGATGAAGTTATTCTATGGCAAAGCTGGTTGCTCATCTTGCCATTCAGGAAAATTTCAAACGGATATGCAGTTTTATGCTATCGCAATGCCGCAGATCGGGCCTGGCAAAGGGCACGGGGTAAGTGGGTATGAAGACTTTGGTCGAGGAGCGATAACCGGAGACGAGTCGCAACGTTACCACTTTCGTACGCCACCCTTGAGAAATATTGCATTAACGGGGCCATGGGGGCACAGTGGTGCATTTGATACACTCGAAGGTGTAGTGTTACACCATCTCAACCCTATTGCTTCACTGATGAGCTATAATTGCGCCGTTGAACCGCGTCTTCCATCGAGAGCTGATCTGGATCGCCTAGACTGTTATGTCATGAATAGTCCTGATCTTGTTGCTGCGATTGGTACTGCCAATGAACTTAGGAAAACCAAGCTAAGCAGAAAAAACTTCGGCTATCTGATGGCGTTTCTCCGTTCGCTAACAGACCCTAATAACGTGGATTTACGTCACGATGTTCCGAGGTCTGTACCCAGTGGATTGAGTCTCGCGGACTAATATTTCGGTAAAACTTTGTACCTTGGGAGAGTCGGTGCCGCAGGTTTGATGGAGATATACCCATAGCGTTTGAGATTTCGGTTTTATTGCACACCCTCTTCATTCCATGGCTGCGTTGAAATTCCTTGCAATAGTCCGGCTATTACTCGTCATTTCGCCTTGCCATGAAACGAATATGACGCACACTAAAAGCCTAAATCTCAAACGCCACGGGTATAGCAATCAAACCTACACGTGCAATGCGATATGAATTCTTATTGGTGTTTGATCAAAGCGAAATATGTCAACAAGCCTGATGCATAGACATTTTAATTTCTTGCTGACATCATTGAGGTATAACCTCCGCCATTTATGACATTCAGATAGCCATTGGCGCGTAGTGTTTTCTCTGCTTTGCCTGCGCGGCCTCCACTTTTGCAGTACACAACAATTGGGCGTGATTTGTCTACGCCAAACTCATTAATACGCGTAGCGATCTGGTTGAGCGGAATTAGTTTTGCGCCCGGTAGATGCCCCGAGTTAAATTCGTGTGGATTGCGTACATCGACGAGTAGAGCGCCTTGATCAATTAATTCCCAAGCTTGTATAGCGTTGGCGGAGTTATTACATCCGGCATTAAGACCTAAGGCAAAAAGCAGTGCGAGTGTAGTTAGAGCGCGTAGATTTTTCATGGTTATATTTCCAAAATTTAAAAATTGCTAATGTATAGACTGCTTAACTATTCTGCAAGTTATTTTGTGTAAGTTGTTTTCAAAAATAGGTTTGTATTCTTCAGGCAATGGGTATCGTCTTATCTTAGTCATCTGTTGTTTTTCGGATTAAGTAACCCGAAAAATTAAGTTGTTCAGTATTGTTAATGTTGGAAACACTAATTGTTTCGTTGTAACCTGTGCCTACACCGGCGATGCGTGCATCGTTTATACCTATAGGTATAATTGGTAATTGGAAATAGAGTGGCAACCAAAAAGGTAATTTGTATTCAAATATGAGTGTGTCATTAACGATTTTTATCTCGCCGTTTTCGACTTCGTATAGCTCTGAGAGCTCATCAGGGTTTGCGAGTTTATATTTTCCAACGTGTTGCTGCCAGTGATCATTGGTTTGAAGTTTGTTTATTAGTGCCTTCCCAAATAGAAATTGAGTTCCTTTGTAATGGCTAATTATATAGTTGATACCATTTACATCAACGGCTGATACTTTGAGATCGGTAATCCAATCAAGTTTGAAGGGCAGTATTCCGAGTATTTGATATTCTATGGTGAACCATCCATTGGGTTCTTTGTTAAGTTTGAAATTCCATCCCATGACGTCGGCATGAATATGTTGTCCTATCTTGTTTAAGCTGATCAGACCTATTCGAGAAGCATATTTTTGCTCAAAATTTAGAGTAGGAAAACGGGGGGGGGCTGCTGTTGGATTTATAACAGAAATTGCATCGATATTCTTTTTGAGCTTTAAATATTGAATAACGAGTTGCTCGCTAATGTCTTCTACGGCTCTAAAGCTCGTTGCATCATTTGCGATGACAGCTGCGGCGATGCCATGTTCGGGTAGGAGGATCAGTCGGCTGCGATGAAATAAACTGGTGCCGTAGCGGTGCATAATGAGGCCTGCATTATTTATTTTAGATCCAGCTAGCGTCCAGCCGATGCCTGTTTGTTTTCCAATATCCAAAATAATAGGATCATTTTGCGTGCTTAGCATTTCATTTATTGTGTTATGGTTTATTAAGCTAGCCTCTTTAGTTAAAAATAATTGGGCGAGTTTTCCGAGATCTTCAACCGTGCTGTATAAACCCAAGGAGGGGGCATCTCTTGGATGTAGTATTGACTTTTTGTTGCCTTTTTTATAATGAGAAGACAAGAGGCGTTTGTTTTTAACATCGGAATAAAAACCGGTATTGTGTAGTCCCATTGATGGCAGAATATTTTCTGTGATGAAGTTTTGGTAGTTTTTTTTGGTGAATGTTTCGATAATGAATCCTAATAGTGAGTAACCGATATTTGAGTGGCTGAATATCATTTTTGCCGGATAAGGTGGAGGGTGTGATAATGCATATTGTACGGAGGCGTGGAAATGTTCAGGGGACGGCGACCACATGCCTTTGTGTTTTGCTATTGATAACCCAGAATGATGGGTAAGCAGGTCTCTAACTGTTATTGAACGGTCAAAATAAAGTATTTCTTTTTGTCTGTTTGATGTGCTTCGAAAAAGATGAGGAAGTAATGTTGTCACTTTGTCTTCAAGCTTGAATTTTTTGTTTTCAACTAGGTGCATGATGGCCGTAGCCGTTATTAGCGTGGTGAGTGAGCCAATGGCGTAGATAGTTTGAGGTTTGGCTGCAAGCTCATTTTCTTTATCGGAATAACCAAAACCTTGCTGCCATAGAGTGTGTTTTTTTTCTACAAGACTGATGCTAATGCCTGGAATATCCTTGTCGTCCATTTGCTCTTCGATGAAATCTGATAGATTTTTGAGCATGACTTGGAAGTTTTTAGCTGAATATTCAGGGGTGGGAGATGGAGAGGCAAAACTAGATGAGCAAATGAACAAAAAAACAGGAAATAAAATGCTGAATCGAAAAAAAAAGTCAAATAAGAGGAGGGGCATTAATATCCTTTTTGAGATACAAAATATCAATAAAATGAGTTGTTAAATGTTGCAAAACAACTTCATGCTGACGAAGTCAGCTCAAAGAGTTACTGGATTTCACGCCTGGCTTATGCTCATGAGAATTCGTTGTTACTAGCCCTCTTTTCACAAAATACACAAAAGCCTCTACAGGAACGGGTGGAGAAAAATAGTAACCCTGGAAAACATCACAACCCTTTTTTCCAAAAAAGCCAAGTTGTTCTAAGGTTTCTACACCTTCTGCGACAACGCTGATTCCGAGTCCTTTTGCCATCTGTATAATAGCAATAATTATGGAGTTGTCACCATCACTTTTATCGACATCATTAACGAATGAGCGATCAATTTTTAAGGTGTCGATAGGAAAGCGTTTGAGGTAGCTAAGAGAGGAAAACCCGGTACCAAAATCGTCCATGGATATTTTAATGCCCAAGGTATGAATCTCGTTAAGAATATTGATTGCGTTTTCTGGGTTTTGCATCAATAAACTTTCGGTGATTTCCATCTCTAACATATCGGGTTGAATGTTAGTTTTTTCGAGTATCTTTCTAATCTGCGAAGGTAGTTTATTATTGATTTGGCGTGGTGAAAAATTGACGGCGACCCGTATGGGACCGATGTTTTCGCGTTTAAATTTTTCTTGAAGTTCGCAAGCTTCTTTTAATACCCAGTTACCAATTTCCTCTATCAGCCCATTTTCTTCTGCAATTGGGATGAATTTTAGGGGCGCTACGGTTCCCAAACTTGGATGATGCCAACGAAGTAATACCTCGACAGCGATAACTTCTTCTGTGGTTATGCTGATTTGAGGTTGTAGGTAAATTTCGAGTTGATTTCGGTTAATAGCATGGCGTAATTCATTTTCGATATACACACGTTCTTTAACCGCCGTACTCATTTCAGCAGAATAGTATTGATAACGATCCCCGCCAAGTTTTTTAGCTTCTAATAGAGCGATATCTGCATTTCTTATCATGCCTTCAAAGTCAATATGGTCTAGAGGATAGAGAGAGACTCCAATGCTGCAATTGACGTAATAAGATTGTTTGCCTATTTCAAACGGTTCTTTAAAGGTATCCATTAGTTTTTGCAATAGTGAACCAATATCATTAATGTCAGCGAGGTTGGAATAGACGATGCCAAATTCGTCGCCTCCGAGACGCGCAATATGGTCTCCACGGCGGGTGGTATTGTTATTAATTCGTTGGGCTACCAGTTTAAGTAAGGTGTCACCTGTTACGTGGCCCATAGACTCATTGATATGCTTGAAGCGATCTAAGCCAAGTAGCACAACACCGACGGATCGTGAGTTTTTGTCGGCCTGGGACAAGGCGTCTGCAAGTTGTTGGTTAAATTGCACACGGTTAGCTTGGCCGGTGAGTGGGTCATGAAACGCGAGATAATTGACCTGGTCAAAGGATTCCTTTTGTTCGGACAAGTCTTTAATCATCAAAAAAATGACATCTTGACCGTTATGTATTGTTTTGTTTACGGACATCTCTGCATGGCAGCTAAATCCGTTAGGACGAGATATGATAATGGATAATCTTTGTTGCGCCAGACCTGCTGCAAGAGAGAGTTCTATGAACTGCGTGACGGTGATTTTAGTGTCCACGCTATGCATTTGGTCGAATAAGTTATCATACGACGTTGAGGTTTTTTCAATCCCTAATAGGCTTGCCGCATTTTGATTAATATCGAGGGTTTGCAATTGAGTATCCAATACCACAATCCCGTCAAAAGAAGCTTCAAAAATGGCATTAAAGCTGGACTTCTGGATGTTATTAGGTGGTGTCTCCGTGGCAGGTTTCGCTGAAATATCCACTTTATGGTCTAATTTTCGGTTAACGAAGTAAAGAGTGGCAGAAAGGCTAATGAAAAAAAGTAGCATGAGTTCGTAGACTAATACTTTGTTTAGCCCTGTTGGTAAATCTTCGTTAGCGCCAAAATAAATGATTCCTGCGAGTAAAGCAGGTAGCATCGCTACACCAATTATAATGTTGGTTTTGTTTCGCATGCTTTATTATTTATAGATTCCAATAAGATAAAGGCGATATTCATGTTTGCCTAATGAGTTTATATAATCTGTTGATATGCTAGTTAACGTCATATTGCCCTAGCTTCTGAAGGCTTTTTGAGGAAAATGATGGATTTTTTATGATTTTAGATGCTTGATTCAATGGAGTTTATTGGGTTTAGGGTGATGGTTTTTTATCTATTACCGATCAGTTATATTGCTTAGCAGTCTGTTTAATCTTTTAGGAGAGATGGCAGTACTTGTTTTCAATTCTTGGGCGAATAGCGAAACTCTAAGCTCCTCGAAGAGCCAGCGTATGCTGTCTAGCTCCGCACATTTTGTGGGCTGATTTTTGGACGCTTGTTGCAGGGTAGTATATATCTTCCACAGAGGTGTTATTTCAGCCATTAGACGATCATCTTTAGTCAGGCCGTGATCAAGTTTTTGCAGTCTCAAATGAGCAGCCTTGAGGAACCGAGGTATATGCAATAGCCATATTTTGGGTGTGATAGAAACAAAGTTTGGATAAACCAAAGCTTCCATTTGTTGCTTGATGTCGTTGTAAGGCATCACCAGGGCCAGCGAAATTTTGGCTTTCAATGTTTTTTGTATTGCTTGATAGATTTCTAATATTTTATCAACATGACTACAAAGTTGGTTGACTTCGAGTATGATTTTATTTTGTCCTTGTTCAATGCAATACGCAAATTCTTGTTGGGTTTTTGGTGTCGACTGTCCGTCGATAAATACGTTATAGATGGCGGCATTGATGATATCTTGTTTTAATGTCTCAGCTTTCCCAATTGGCGCGTAGCGTAAGGATATGCTCTGGAAATTAGGTAAGTTTTTGGTGATATATTTAATTTGTTGGGAAAGTTGGAGAGCGATAAGTTTACCCAGTCCTTTTCTATTTTCTTTCTGCGCGTTATCGGCATCATCGAATAAGCGCAATGACACATCGTTATGATTGCTAACGATTGCGGGGAAGGCGCGTAGATTGAGGCCGTCTTTTGCAAAGCTTAATGACTCGGGTAGTTCGCCAAAATCCCAGCTAGTGATGTTATCTCTTGCGAATTCGAAGTCGGGTAGTTGTGCAAAAATTTGTTGAGATTTTTTGGTTAGTTCTCGCTGCAGCGCTATTAGGTTTCGCCCTTTTTGCAGAATTTTATTTTTTTCGTCAATAATTTGAAAGTTCATTTTGAGATGATCTGGTAGATTGTCGTGACTCCAGAGTGTTAATGGGATTTTGATGCCGGTCATTTTGTGCAATTGTGTGGACAGTGATAACAGCAGTGAATTTTGGTCTTTAGCTTGATATTTTATCGCTGCAACACATGCTGATGTATACTCCGGGATAGGCACAAAGTTTTTGCGCTGTTGTTTGGGTAAGGATTTTAGTAAATGATTTATTTTTTCCTCTAATAAGCCCGGGACTAACCATTCGAAGATGTTCGGTGTTAATGAGTTTATGGTTGCTATCGGTATGATAACCGTGACGCCGTCATCTTCACTACCTGGAGCGAAATTATATTTTAATGAGTATGCTTGCTGATCTATATAAAGTTCGCTTGGAAACTCCTTGTGCGTAATATGGCTTGCATCGTGTTGCATGAGCTTGTCACGATTGAGATAAAGTAACGTTGGGTTTTCGCGTTCAGATTTTTTTCTCCATTGTTCAAAGCTATCACCCGAATGAATCGTCATGGGTAAAATTTTATCAAAAAAATCATAGATATACTGCTCATTAATGAGTATATCTTGACGCCGAGATCGAGCTTCTAGTGCCTCGATGCTGTCGATTAATTTTTTGTTATGGTTTGCAAATGTGGCTTTGCATGAAAATTCGCCTAATACTAAGGCATGTCGAATAAAAATTTCACGACTTTCAACGGGGGCAATAGGGCCATAATTTATCTTTCGGCGTGGGATGATTGTTAAACCATATAAGTTTACTTTTTCAAATGCGGAAACTCGTGCTGATCGTTTTTCCCAATGGGGTTCTGAGGTCGTTTTTTTTATTAGATGATGGGCAATTTTTTCCAGCCAATCGGATGTGATTTTTGCATTTGTTCTCGCATATACTTTTCCCGTTTCAACGATTTCGGCAGAAACTATCCACTTAGGTGGCTTGGAAAATAAGCGAGAGCCTGGAAAAATATTGAATTTTGTATTCCTTGCACCCAAATACTCGAGTTTTTCAGTTTTCATACCGATGTTTCCGAGCAAGCCGGTGAGTAAGGCACGATGGATTTGCTCGTAGCTTGCTGGCTCAGATTGCGGGTGTGCATTCATCTCGGCGAGTGTTTTTCTCAATTGACCGTGTATCTCTACCCACTCTCTCCATCGGGTGTAAGAAATAAACTCAGCGCGACATAGCTTTCTGAATTTATTTTGCGAGAGTTCATTTTTTTTGGTGTTGAGATAGCTCCAGAGCTTGATGAATGATACAAAGTCGGAGTCTTTGTCGACAAATTTTTTGTGTTGTTCATCGGCTGCTTGTTGGCGATCAAAAGGACGTTCCCTTGGGTCTTGTAAGCTAAGCACTGAGGCAATGATTAGAATTTCTTGCAGTGCATTTTCTTGTTGTGCTGCGAGTAAGATGCGACCTAATTTTGGATCGATGGGTAGCTTAGATAGCTTAAGCCCCAGTTTGCTTAGTTGCTGTTGCAGATTTACGGCACCAAGTTCATACAGCAATTTTTCACCATCGTTGACATATCGGTTATCCGGTGGGTCGATGAAAGGGAAATTTCTAATATCTCCCAGTTTGAGTGACTTCATTTTTAATATGACACTGGCGAGATTGGTACGCAGTATTTCGGGAGTTGTGTATTGCTCACGTAGTTCATAATCTTCTGCAGAATAGAGTCGTATGCAAACGCCAGCATCAATTCTCCCGCATCTTCCGGATCGCTGATTGGCAGAAGATTGAGATATTTTCTCGATGTGTAGGCGCTGAATTTTGGTGCGATAACTGTAACGGCTGATACGTGCTGTACCGGGATCAATAACATACTTAATGCCGGGTATCGTCAGTGAGGTTTCAGCGACATTGGTTGCGAGTATAATTCTTCGATGATGGCTTTGTTGAAATATTTTTTGCTGTTCAACAGCGCTAAGGCGTGCAAATAACGGAAGTATTTCAGTATGCTCTTGCGCGCATTTGTTGGTTAATTGTTTCAGTGCTTCAGCGGTGAGTCTGATTTCACGTTCTCCGGGTAAAAATACTAATATGTCACCGGAACCTAAGCGACACAGATGTTCTACCGCATCGAGTATTCCTTCCTCTAAGGTCTTGTCATTATCTGTAGATTCGGTTGACGATAAAGGATGATATTTTATTTCAACCGGGTAGCTTCGACCGGATACTTCGATTACTGGAGCATTATTAAAATGTCTGGAAAAACGCTCTGGATCGATAGTCGCTGAAGTAATGATGAGCTTAAGGTCGGGCCTTTTGGGTAGGAGTTGTTTTAAGTAACCCAGAAGAAAATCAATATTGAGACTGCGCTCGTGCGCTTCGTCAATGATTAAGGTATCGTATTGGCTTAGAAATTTGTCAGATTGTGTTTCTGCTAATAGAATCCCATCCGTCATGAGTTTGATCAAAGAATGTGGTGAACTCTGATCTGAAAACCTTACTTTGTAGGCGATCTGTTGGGCAGGTTGAATTTTTAGCTCATCTGTTATCCGCGTAGCGACGCTGCGTGCTGCAATTCTGCGTGGTTGAGTGTGTCCGATAATGCCGGTTATGCCTCTTCCCAGTTCAAGGCATATTTTGGGTAATTGAGTTGTTTTACCTGAGCCTGTTTCACCGCAAAGTATGATGACTTGATTTTCTTGTATGGCTTGGCTAATTTCATTACGCCGCAGAGAGATAGGCAAGTTATCATCGAAGCTTATGGAGGGTTTGGAATTTCTGCGATTTTGCACATGGCGTTTAGATTCGAATATCGCGGACTGTAATTGTTTAAATGATTGACCGATGCGTTGGTTTTGTAAGTTCTTATTTCTCAGTAATTGTATTTTTTTTGCAAAGGAGTAACGATCCTTTGATAAGCATAAGGATAATTCTTCGTTAAGCGAGGAAAGGTCGTTCAATGTGGGATAACTCATTTAATTGAATATTTTTTGGTAAACCTGAATAGCGCTAAGTCTTATTTGAGTCGGCGATATTGTTACGGACTATTTTTTTTGCTTGCTGCCAATAGTCTTCCATTTCATTAATACTCAATTGTTGAAAGCAGGTATGCTTTTTTTTCATGAGTAATTCCATTAATCTAAACCGCTGTTCAAATTTTCGGTTTGATCGGCGTAGTGATTTTTCTGGGTCGATATTATTATGTCTTGCTAAATTGACGACCATGAATAGCAAGTCACCTATTTCATCCTCTATTGCATCAATGTCTTTGAGTGCAATGGCTTCTTTTACTTCGTTAATTTCTTCTTGAAGCTTAGCGAACACATCGCTAATTTCGGTCCAGTCGAAATTGACTTTTGCTGCTTTATGTTGCAATTTTTTTGCTAATGGCAATGCGGGCAGGAAGTGATTGATATTGCTTAATGCCGATGTATCCTGATAATTTGAGTTTTTGGTGGTTTTTTCTTCAGTCTTGATCTCTTCCCAGCGCCTTTTTTGTTGTTCTATTGAGGTGATGGTTTCATCACTAAATACATGAGGATGTCTGCGCTCCATTTTATCGCAAAGCTCATCGACGATGTCAGAAAACTCAAACATCCCTTGCTCTTTCGCTATTTGAGCATAAAACACAATTTGAAAGAGTAAGTCGCCCAATTCACCACTCAGCTCGCTCCATTGCTTGTTTTCGATAACTTCAAGGAGTTCATACACTTCTTCTAGAGTGTGCGGTATTATGCTCTCTAAGGTTTGGTGTTGATCCCACGGACATCCTTTTTTCGGGTCTCTCAGAAGAGTCATGATATTTAACAGTTTTTCCATATGAGTATACCCTGGTTTAAGGCGTAGGGGTTTCGTATCGTAAATTCCGGAGATTAGGTCATTACCTCACACGATACGCATCTAAAACACTTTTCAATTGATGGAGTTTGCCCAACGCTGTTGTTAGTTGATTTTCTTTATTTATTTCCAATATTAGGCGCATTCGAACCGCGTGGGTTTTTTTATTGGTATGCGTGTTAGCAGACAATACATTGACATTTTCGCTGGCCAAAAGTGAACTCACATCTCTGAGCAAACCGGACCTATCCATTGCGATGATTTCAATATCAATTTCATAGCTGAAATTTTCACTTTGACCCCAGCTAACATCAATGATTCTTTCAGGAGTTTGTTTATTGAGTTGCAATAAATTTGGACAGTTTTTTCGATGAATGCTAATTCCTCGACCGCGGGTGACGTATCCAATAATGTTATCAGTTGGCATGGGTTTACAGCAGCGAGCGAGGTGAGATAGAAAATCACCAATGCCTTGGATGAAAATGTTATCAGATTTAGGCGCTGAGTTAGTTTTTACGACATATTCTTTATTCGCCGAATTTTCGTTTGTAGCCTGTAATTGTTCACGCGCCATGTTGGCGATTTGCTGTACCCCAAGTTCTCCGCGACCAATGGCGGCATGTAAGTCTTCAATATTCTTAAAGTTGAATTTTTTTATTATGGGTGGCCAATTGACTAATGCCACTTCATGTTTATCTAATTCTCGATATAAGCCTGTTTTTCCAGCGCTGATATCTTGTTCTTTGAATTGGCGCTTAAACCAGTGCCTTACTTTTGCTTTTGCTTGGTTTGATTTTAGATAGCCGGCATGCGGTTGTAGCCAATCACGACTTGGTTTAGCTTCTTTGGTGGTAATGATTTCTACTTGCTGTCCGCTTTGCAGCGGTGTTGTTAGGGGTATCATTTGGCCTTTTATTTTTGCACCGCGACAGCGATGCCCGACTTCCGAGTGAATGTGGTAGGCGAAATCCAAGGCGGTTGATCCAGTGGGAAGTTCAATAATATGACCTTTGGGAGTTAATACATAAATACTGCTATTGATTTCTCTAGGCGGTGAGAAAATATTTTTCTCTGTCTTCTTTTTGCCTTCGTGAAGCATAAGTTTAAGCGATTCAATTTTTTCATCTAAGGCTTCATCTTGCTTGCTGCCTTCTTTATATCGCCAATGAGCAGCAACGCCGTGCTCGGCGAATTCATGCATTTTCTGAGTGCGTATTTGTATTTCTATAATTTTATTTTCGGGGCCTTTTACCGCAGTATGCAGCGATTGGTAATTATTATTTTTTGGTGCTGCGATATAGTCATCATATTCTCCTGGTATATACGGCCAGTGGCTATGAACAGCACTTAAGGTAGCGTAACAAGAAGCAATATTCTGCACGAGCACTCGTATTGCGCGAACATCATAGAGTTCATCAAAATGCAGGTCTTTGTGTTGCATTTTTTTCCAGATACTATAGATATGTTTGGGACGACCATAGACATCGGCGGCAATGTTTGCGTGTAATAATATATCTTCCAAGTTGTTAACGACCTTGTTGATGTATTCTTCTCGGTTGACTCGGCGTTCCTCGAGTTCCGCGGCAACTCTTTTATACGCTATGGGTTCTAGATAGCGGAAAGATAAATCTTCCATTTCCCATTTTAATTGTCCGATACCGAGTTTATTTGCTAGCGGTGCGAA
>CAZWUO010000037.1:0-23180 GCA_964636675.1 uncultured Ectothiorhodospiraceae bacterium | reverse complement strand
TGTTTTTCAATTTCTATCCAATACTAAATTCGGTAAGTTATTGTTTTGCAGTCCCATAAGCGTATCGGCAATGGGTATTGGCACACTATTCGACGATAAAAATTCCTCTAGTTCATGTATATCCACACGCCCCAATACACGCTTTACGACTTCACCTACTGGTGAAACTATAAACGTCGTCGGCATTCCTAGGATCTCACCAAGTGGCCCAACCCGCGCAACTTCGGTAAGCAAAACCGAGTAGCTGATTTGGTAGTGCTTAATAAATTCACGGATATTTTCATCAGATGTTTCTTCCATGTTGATTCCTATGACAACGGCTTGGTCTTTGAACCGGCGATGAAATCGTTGTAGGTCGGGGATCTCATCCCTACAGGGTACGCACCAGGTTGCCCAATAGTTCACAATGACCCATTTACCGCGATAGCTTGATAGCCGATGTTCGTTGCCATTAATATCAGCTAATTGAAAATCTATCGGCGCAGCATGAGTTTGCCCGGTCGCCATGAGTAATAATGTTATGATGTTGAAAACCAAAAATTTGCGTATAGATTGCATACTTTTATCCTAGGGTCTGCTGACATTATGCAACGACGAAACAGCTTGCCAAAATTCATTATAGCAAACGGAACCCCTTGCAAATATTCCGTTTGACAGCTATAGCATCTACTGCAAATACGTTCACGAGGACGCACCATGACGACGATTAAGCAAACAGATTTTATCGAGAGTATTGCAGATGCTTTGCAGTTCATCTCGTATTACCATCCTCAGGACTTTATCCATTCTCTCGCTAATGCCTATGCAAAAGAAGTGTCACCTGCGGCGAAAGATGCCATTGGGCAAATTTTGGTTAATTCACGCATGTGTGCGGAGGGACATCGACCACTCTGCCAAGACACGGGTATTGTTGTGGTCTTTCTCGAAGTAGGCATGAATGTAAGCTGGGACACTTCTCTGGCTATCGAAGACTTAGTAAACCAGGGCGTAAGCCAAGCATATAAGTCTGACACAAACCCCTTGCGTGCATCTATCGTGACTGACCCTGCCGGGAAGCGCAAAAATACGGAGGACAACACGCCCGCCGTGATTCACACCAAGATTGTTCTAGGCAATACGGTAAACGTTACGGTAGCCGCGAAAGGTGGCGGCTCGGAAAATAAATCAAAGTTAGTCATGTTAAATCCTTCGGATGATATTGCACAGTGGGTCGTCGATACGTTGCCCGGCATGGGAGCAGGCTGGTGTCCCCCCGGCGTCCTGGGCCTCGGCATTGGCGGTACCGCTGAAAAAGCGATGTTACTTGCCAAAGAATCGTTAATGTCTCCCATTGATATACATGAGCTAAAAAAGCGTGGCCCGCAAAATTCACTGGAAGAGCTACGCATCGATATTTATACTCGGGTTAATAAACTCGGTATTGGCGCCCAAGGCCTTGGTGGACTAACCACGGTTTTAGATGTGAAAATTTTAGACTACCCCACCCACGCGGCATCTAAACCTGTTGCGATGATCCCGAATTGCGCGGCTACTCGACACATACATTTTACCCTTGATGGTAGCGGTGCGGCGGATTTAACGCCACCATCATTAAGCAGCTGGCCCAAAGTGACCTGGTCAGCCGGGACAAATTCACGCCGCATCAATCTCGATGAGATTAAACCTAAAGACATTCAATCATGGAAACCCGGTGAAACCTTATTGCTCAACGGGCGCATTCTTACCGGGCGAGATGCTGCGCATAAGCGCTTAGTCGATATGCTAGCTAATGGACAAACACTTCCTGAAGGCTTAGATTTTAGGGGGCGTTTTATCTATTACGTTGGCCCGGTTAACGCCGTCGGTAATGAGGTTATCGGCCCAGCAGGCCCTACGACGGCAACTCGCATGGATAAGTTTACCGATACAATGCTTGCAAAAACAGGCTTACTCGGCATGATTGGTAAAGCAGAACGTGGCCCTGAGGCGATTAAGGCGATTAAGGCCAACCAAGCGGTTTATCTCATTGCCACGGGTGGTGCCGCGTATTTAGTATCAAAAGCGATTAAGAGCGCCAAGATTATCGCATTTCCAGAACTCGGCATGGAAGCTATTCACGAGTTTGTGGTCGAAGATATGCCTGTCACCGTTGCCGTTGATTGCAATGGCGAGTCCATTCATAAAATCGGCCCTCAAGAGTGGCGAATTAAGATTAGCGATATAAAATAAACATTCGAGTCAAATATGTTTTGCAGTTTTTCCAATTATAGACTTCACATATCTATTTTCGTAGTAACTCTGATTGTTGTCATCATGCTTTTTTCGGGAAACGCACGCGCAAACCAACATCCTAAAATGAATGGCCTTCACGGTAATGTGATTGTCGTCGACATTGAAATTAAAGGCCTGCGTAGAACAAAACCTAAGGTGGTTCTGCGAGAACTCGGGTTCAAAAAAGGTTATTCTATACTCGCAGACATGTTAATTGAGGGCATTCAACGTGTTAAGAATACAGAATTATTTAGCGAGGTTTTACCTAATATCGAATTACAACCCGATGGGACGGCTAAATTAGTTATCTCTGTCAAAGAAAAATGGACAGCCATACCCTATCTCAATTTTAAAAGCGGTGGTGGCACAGAGAAAATAACCGCTGGTTTTTACGATATCAATATCGCGGGAAGATTTATCCAGAGTGGCATTCAATATGAAAACTGGAATGGTGAACACTCAGGTTCAGTTTGGCTGCAAGACCCACGCTTTCTCAATAGACGAATAATCGTAAGTACAAGTTATATTTCTACTAAAAAACCCCTTGGTCTTTATTTAGACTCAGGCGTTAAAACTGGCTCGTATGTTTTAGCGCGCAATCTATTCAGACTTGCATTAGAAAAAGAGTATCAGTCAGGTCTAAGTTCGGGTGCCGCAATAGAGTTATACGAAGATAAGTTTTTAGCCCACGAATCAGTTGACTTATTAGACAACCGTACCTTCCTGCAAATATCAGATTCAAGCAAAAAAAAAACCAATCTTTATCGGCTTAAAATAAAATATGGCCGAACTAACTATGATAATTTTTTGTTTAGCGGCGGTGACAGCACGCTGATTTTCAAACACACTATGTTCACTGCTGCTTCTGCAGAAAGATTTTATTCTATCGATTTTCATAACCGTTATTATAAACACCTGCCGCAGATGGGAAACCTTGCACTACAAGCAAGAGCGGGGATAACAAACACTCAGCAATTACAACATCAGTTTTCAGCAGGCGGTTTTCAACATGTTCGTGGATATTCTGATGGACAGTTTCGCGGTAAGGCATATTGGCAGCTTAACCTAGAATATCGCATCCCTAGCTATCGGCATAAACTTGTGATATTGCAACATAATTTTTTTATCGATGCTACTGAGATGAAAAATGATTATACCAAAATTTCTTTTGACAAAAAAAGTTTAAAGCTTAGCGCTGGCCTAGGTTTGCGTTTTATTATTCCGTGGATTTATCGATCAGTGGGACGCATTGACTATGTGGTGCTACGCGGTTCGTCGCAATCGAGTCGAATTGCCTTAGGAGTACGTCAATTTTTTTAAGTAATCACTCCACTCAGAGGTTCCCTAGGGAGCCTCTGATTAAGTCGTCTTTCCCAGCTCTAATCGCGAACGACAAGGCATGACCTGGAAAATCATCAAAACAAAACACAGAATGCCAGGCACAGTTTTCTTCATCTTTTTGGGGTAATAAAATCACATCCCCTGGCTCTAATATATATACAAAATTTTTATCTGCGAGTTGTTTTAAAAACATGGGAATCTGGTTCAGCAATACTTCGACATGCTCGTGTCCTCCCTCATTCATTTGCTCAGAAAATATTTTAATATCTCGCGTAGACTCTTTTAATTGTCGGTACTCCTGCTCTTTTCCAATGGCTGAAAATATTTCCTCAGTTGATCCATTATCCATAAAATCTGCAACTTCATCGAGCAACTGTTGTTTTGATAGTGCAAACCAAGCAGTACGTCCATGAAGCTGAGCAAATACGACACCAGCATGTCCTTTTTCAACATCATGGTGGAATTGCGCCCCACCGTTGGGCGCATTGAAGTAGATAATTCGCTCGACAAATTCTATACTTTTTTTCTGCATCAATTTTTTGCATTGCACGATAAGTTTTTCATTTTGACTAATAACAACACTTTCTGGAAATATGGCCTCAGACAATCGTGCCGTTAATATCTCTCGCTGAAGATCCTGAGCCACATCTTCATAGTTCTCTAAACCAAACGAAAAACGTAATCGAAAAGAAGGATCGTCTTCATCAAACGACAACCATGAGAGCTTCACCCAAAGATTTTCCGCGATGATCTCGCCGTTTTCCACGGCATCAAATTCAATTTTTTCTATTTCCTGAGGATCACCTTCATCATAAATACTGCCGAGCATTTCAAACTTTTCTTTTAATCTTTTCTGGTAAAAAAATTCTGCAAAAATATCTTCGCAATCTACATCCGCCAATACTTGCTCCATAAGCAGCAAAGAGCGAGCGATATTTTCTTCTTGCGGCTGGATGAACGCACTAACAGCTTGTTGCAAGTAAATGGCTGTGGAAGACTGCCATTTTTCTAATAAATGCAACTCATCTGTGGAACAATGTTTACCATCTGTGTGCAACCAACCCAAGTCTAGGCTGCGTCGGCGCAACATCCTGCAAGATGCCTTATCCATACTTTCGGGCTTATTAATTGAAAACTTATTAGTCATCTTACGAGAGCCTGTTAACACTCATTTACCAACTCCATCACAGTTAGACCCAGCTATTTCCTTTGATATTCATAGAGATAGACTCGTGCTACACGCCGGGTGAACAAACTCCTACGTCCTATTTTTTTATACCACCTATCCGTACAAAACTGTGAACTCATTAGCGTTTTGCGGCTATTGAAGCCTACCGAATGGACGCAAACATAGCTGCGCAACAAACAAAACTAAAAATTCACCAGCAGGACATCACGTATTGAAAAAACTCGCTTTTATTATTCTACCATTTCTGTCGAACATGATTGTTTCAATGAATGCCAACGCATGGTCAAATGCAGATACCGCCTGGGAAATTGGCTATCTTGCAACCCACATTGCAGACTGGGGACAAACACGTGACATTTCCGCACAATGTGGCGAGGGAACTTATTACGAGACTAATCCGGCACTTGGCAGATGTCCATCAGCAAATAAAGTGAATGCCTATTTTATCGGTACCGCATTACTACATGCGGGCGTAGCCCATTTATTACCCCAGAAGTATCGCCGAACTTTTCAAAGTGCAACGATTATGATGCAAGTTGGCGTGGTATCTAATAACGCCAAAATTGGACTCAACATAAGATTTTAAAATGAAAAACAATGGCTTAAAAATTTAATCTTAGAGGAAAAAAAGAGGAGGGGGAAATTAAAAAGAAACAAGATTAGAGCGATCAGGCAATAGCTGGGTCTGATGCAAAGGAAAGGAGGGAGGAGGAATCCTTTTGCATCACTACCACCGACCGCTCTAGTGTTTCTTGGATAGCTAAGATAATACCTTATCATTTTACTTTGGTATTATCAAGCGTTAATTCATTTCTGCTTTAACGCTAACACTTAGTATCTAAGTATCTTAGAAGGACTTTTCAAGGTCTTAAACTTAATTTATGCTTAAATAACTCAATTTCACTTCAAACATTACCACAACAAACTATGCTACTCTTTGTAATGTATGTATTTTATTAAGAGGCATTAAAAAAATTCAACATCCAGTGCGTAAAAATCTTGTCGTCTGGCGCAATACGCAGAGAACTCACCCCGGCTTGATAAACAGACTCGCCTAATATTTTGCGTCTATGCCCCATTAGCGTTTCCGAATAACCTGGTAAAAACTCAGGGTGACCTTGTATACACATAATGTGATCGCCTATTTGATACATAAAATGGGGGCAAAAATCACTTGCTGCCAACAACTCGGAACACGTAGGTAATATTGCAACCTGATCTTTATGCGATACGATGATTTTAAGCTCAGCAAGAGGGGGCTTCATCCACGTTTTGTGCGTCACCATTTTATTTCTCGACAAGCCAACCCCCCAACCCTCTGCTGAAGGCCTCGTCTTTCCGCCTAAAGCATCAGCAATCAATTGGTGTCCAAAACAGATTCCAACTAGTTTTTTATGGGCTACATCCAAGTCACGAATAAATTGTTTGAGTGGATTAATCCACACTAAATCATCATAAACACTTGCCTTACTCCCTGTTGTAATATAAACATCACATTCATCCAGGTCTTCTGGATACTCATTGTCGATGATATTGTACACTTGAAACACCAACTTAAAATTAAGCTCATCGGTAATCGCTTCAAACATTTTGATAATCATTTGCGGATAATCACCAAACTCCGCTTGATATTCTGCTAATACAGAATCACATTGCAATATGCCTATTTTCACGGGTCTCTACCTTGCATTGCCGTTGCAGATCTTAGAAATTCTACTAGAATTTTACTATCAACAATAGCTTAGCAATACACATACGCCAATCATAAAGGCCAAAAAATGGATGCAAGACACGTAAAAACCGCAGAGGATGCGAAAAAAATCATTGCTCAGAGAGAGCTATCTCACGTCAAAATTGGAATCACCGATATCGATGGTATCCTCCGTGGCAAGTATATGTCCCGAGAAAAGTTTTTTTCAGCATTAGAAAATGGCTTCGGGTTTTGTGACGTAGTATTAGGCTGGGACTCAAAAGATCAGTTATATGATAATGTCAAATATACCGGATGGCATACCGGCTACCCCGATGTTAATACACGTATCATTCCCGAGACCTGTAGGAATATCCCATTTGAGAACGAGCAACTGTTTTTTCTCGCTGAATTTGAAAACGCAGCAGCAAACCTGTGCCCAAGAGGCATCTTAAAACGCGTTATCGATGATGCTAGTGCACTAGGCCTAAATTCCTTTGCTGCTTTTGAATACGAGTTTTTTGTGTTCAATGAAACCCGAGACTCGATTCGCGAAAAAAAATTCCAAAACTTAAAGCCACTCGCACCCGGATCATTTGGTTATTCCGTGTTAAGAAATTCAGTAGATACCGACATTTATCATGAATTGCTAAGTACTGCGGAAAAAATGGATTTCCCATTAGAAGGCTTGCACGAAGAAACCGGCCCCGGTGTTTTAGAGGCTGCAATTACGGTAGACACTGCGTTAAACGCAGCGGACAAAGCCACCCTATTTAAAACTTTCACCAAAGTTATCGCCCAACGTAATAATAAAATAGCAACATTCATGGCTAAGTGGTCTCCTGATTGGCCAGGACAAAGTGGACACATACATATATCGTTAACCGATGAAAAAGGGAAATCTACTTTTTATGATTCTAAAAAACAAAATGGCATCAGCGACAAAATGCGATATTTCATTGGCGGACAGCAAAAACTAATGCCTCATTTATTATCCATGATTGCACCTACGGTAAATTCTTATACGCGCATGGTTCCCGGTTTTTGGGCACCAACGAACGCGAGCTGGGGAATAGAAAATAGAACATGCGCCTTGCGGGTTATTCCCGGTAGTGAAAAATCTCAACGAGTTGAATACCGCATAGCAGCCTCTGATGCAAACCCCTATATTGCACTCGCAGCCGCACTTGCATCGGGAATTTGGGGAATAAAAAACAAAATTGTACCCACAAATTCAAACACGGGAAATGCATATGAACAGCCTAACTCAGACGAATTAAAATTACCCACTACACTATGGGATGCCGCACAAAATTTAAAACAATCCTCGGTTGCGAATGAGTTATTTGGTGAAGAATTTGTATCCCATTATGCCGCGAGCAGAGAATGGGAAGAGCGCGAGTTTCGCAAACATATTACCGACTGGGAACTCGAACGCTACTTTGAAATCATATAAAATATTTTAAATCTACGGAACTAATTATTATGGAAAACAAGTTTCATGTCATTTCACCCATTGACAACAAAAAATATGTAGAGCTCGGCTATGCAAACTCAATGGATATTCAGCAAACACTAGATTTATCCAAACAAGCATTCTCTCAGTGGAAACGTCGTCCTTTATCCGAGCGTAAAAATATATGTCTACAGGCTGTCGATCATTTTTTAAGTCAAGAATCTATCATTGCTGATGAAATTTGCTGGCAAATGGGACGCCCCATTCGTTATTGCACAGGTGAAATACATGGTTTTGCCGAACGCGCCAAATACATGATTGAAATTGCAGAGCAAAAACTCGCATATATTCGCCCGCAACAGAAAGATAATTTTGAGCGATTTATCCAGCGCAACCCTTGCGGCAGTGTTTTTGTCATCGCGCCGTGGAACTACCCCTATCTAACCGCCGTCAATGCTATTATCCCTGCAATCATGGCAGGCAACTGTGTCATTTTGAAACCCTCCTCGCAAACGCCGCTAACGGCTACGCGCATTGCGCAAGCATTCCAATCTGCGGGATTGCCCAACGGTGTTTTTCAGGCGCTTTATCTCGATCATACATCGACTGAGCAGCTCGTTAAAAATGAAAACATAGATTTTGTCTCATTTACCGGATCAGTCGCAGGAGGAAAAAGGATTCAAGCCGCTGCATCTTCACGCTTTATTGGTATAGGGCTAGAGCTAGGAGGCAAAGATGCAGCATACGTAAGACACGATGCAAACTTAGAAAAATCTGTCGAAAATCTCGTCGACGGCGCTTACTTCAACTCAGGTCAATCATGCTGTGGTATTGAAAGGATTTATGTACATGAGGATATCTATGACTCATTTGTTAAACAATTTGTCGCACAGGTAAAACAGTATCAGCTAGGCAACCCATTAGATGCCACTACGACGCTTGGCCCGATGGTTAGCAGCAAGGCAGCAAACCATGTTCGCTTACAAATCAAGGCCGCACTAGCAACCGGGGCCACAGCCTGTATAGCGCAGAACTCTTTAAAGGATGACAACAGTCCGTATCTTTTTCCCGAGGTATTAATCGACGTCGACCACTCAATGTCAATAATGCGTGACGAAAGCTTTGGCCCGGTGGTTGGAATTATGCAAGTTGAGTCTGATCAAGCGGCTATAGACTTGATAAATGATAGCGATTTTGGTCTGACCGCATCTATTTGGACGACAGATAAAGTAGCTGCTATAAACCTTGGGCAACAAACCCAGGTCGGCACGTGGTTTATGAATCGCTGCGATTATCTGGATCCAGCACTTGCATGGACAGGATTAAAAAATTCCGGTCGTGGCTATAGCCTCTCAGAATTAGGTTATGAACAACTCACTCAAGCAAAATCATTTCATCTCAAACTCGAATTATAAAGGCCGCATAATGAAAACTGGCGAACAAGATCTAACCGGAAACTGGAATTACCCCACACAAGTTTGGTTCGGCGCCGGACAAATTGCTCAACTCCATAAAGCGTGCTCGGATCTACAAATCACAAAACCACTACTGGTCACCGATAACATGCTCATAGATCTTCCCTGCGTACAAGATTCCATTAAACACCTCGCATTAAATAATATTTCTGCTGGCATTTTTTCCGATGTTAAACCGAATCCCAACGGAAAAAATATTCAGCGCGGTGTGAATGCCTATCGCCAGGGAAATCACGATGGTGTGATAGCTTTTGGCGGAGGAAGCAGTCTTGACGCGGGAAAGGCAATCGCCTTAATGGCGGGACAAACATTAGCACTGTGGGAATTTGAGGATATTGGAGATAACTGGAGTAAAGTGGATACCGCTGGAATAGCACCCGTGATTGCAGTACCTACAACAGCGGGAACCGGCTCAGAAGTTGGGCGCGCCTCCGTTATTATTGATCCAGATAACATGCAAAAAAAAATCATTTTCCATCCGTTAATGATGCCTAAAATTGTTATCGCAGATCCTGTATTAACCATAGGTCTTAGTCAAAAACTTACCGCTGCGACCGGAATGGATGCCTTATCGCATAATCTCGAAGCACTCAGCGCTCCGGGCTATCACCCCATGGCGGAGGGCATTGCTTTGGAAGCACTGCCCTCCGCCATGGGGTGATAGCCCGGAGCGGAGGGCATTGCTTTGGAAGCACTTCGTTTGATCAAGGAAAACCTAGCAACCGCGGTACTCAATGGCAACGACCTAAGCGCAAGAAGCCATATGCTGGCGGCCTCGTTAATGGGCGCAACCTCGTTTCAAAAAGGCCTTGGCGCTACACATGCTTTAGCGCATCCTTTAGGAGCACTCTATGATACTCACCATGGATTACTCAATGCCGTACTAATGCCCTATGTTATCGCTCACAATAGGCAAGCACTCGAACCAAAAATGCAACGACTTGCCAATATATTAGAATTGGAGACTAGGAGTTGTGATGGCATCTTAAATTGGATAATTGAACTTAGAAAAAAAATTCAGATACCACATTCGTTGTCCGAAATTGGCATTGATAACAAACAAATAGAAATGATCGCAAGCCGCGCAGTCAACGATCCTGCATCAGCAAGTAATCCAATAAAAATGCATAAAGCAGATTATATCAGTATCTTGAGCAAGGCTCTGGAAGGAAATCTAAAAATAAATTAGGCGCTGTGGCCTAGATCACAGGTAAAACAAAAATTATTGAACTATAGTAATAATCATGCACACCAATACTCCTCTGAGGGAGGATTTAAAATGACCTATGCAAACTTAAACTATCAAACTAAATCCAATAGAACTCGACACAATATTAATCGCGCTCAACAAATTTCGAACGGCACGGCCACAATCAATCTCAAACCCAATCTATCCAAGGAAAAAAGAGAACATATTGTGTGCGCTCTGCTTAAAGAAAGTAGAATTAACTCCATCTATTTCTCTTCCAGAAAACCTCAAATTCTGAATTTAGACTTTAATTATGATGAAGTTCAGTTTCATGACTTAGAAAACCTGCTGGTAAAAAATTGCCCAGAAGCTACCATAATGTCTGACTAATCAGATCTCTCATCCTCTCCCTTTCAGGCGAATACTAAAGTTCGCCTTTTTTTTGTTTAAATTTTTCTGATTAGAAAAAATCAATGACAAGAAAGTCATCACTTACAGAATCTAGATTCAAAATAAATGAGCTTTGTGTGATCTCCCTCACAGGGTTTGTCCATCTACTCCTACTATAGTGATAATCAGGATACGGACAATATAAGACAAGGCGGAAAAACACTATGTACATAACTTCTATGAGCAACAATCTAGACCTAGGCGGCACGGCTAATTTAACGGAAACCGTATACCCAAAAAACAGTGCTAGAGCCGCGATAATTTGGTTAAACAAGGACACGAACCATATCCTTAAGGAAGAAATTACTAACTGGCTACTGAGTAAAAGCGAGATCACCGATATCCGCTTCTCGCCAATCGCTTCTAACCTTCTTAACATAGGCTTTAAGCATAACTCAGAACATTTTCCAACACTTATAGCCAACTTGGAAGCTGATTTCCCAGATGCCAATGTCATAGGATCATAAGCCTCCCCTCCCATTGGCTAGATGTTGCACGATTTCTCTCTCATTTGCGGGCCTTTTGCCCGCTTTTTTTTTGCTATAAAATGACTTAAATTCCTCAGTTGCTCGCCTCGCCCCTAACACATGGTTTAGACGATGCATTCGCTTGACTGACTATTGCCACACAAAATGAGAACTAAACCAAATAAACAACACGTTGTTCTTATTCATGGAATCTGGATGACACCCTTGTTTTTGCTTTATTATTACCAGCGAGCAAAAAACCTGGGGTATAACGTTCATCTATTTGCTTATACTCCAACCGTCAGCACTTGGGAGCAAAGCCTTGAGAAACTAGATAAATTTATCAATCAGTTACCCCATCAAGATCTGTATTTTATCGCGCATAGTTTAGGCGGCTTGCTCGTGTGTGACTACCTGCAAAAATACGCTCCACCCAAACAAGGCCGCATTGTATTATTAGCCTCCCCGATCAGGGGGAGCGCTACAGCCCACCATCTGAGTCAATATCGTTTAGGCAGGCGCATTCTAGGAAGCGCACAAAACATACTATGCAAACCTCATTTTTCATCCAATTGGAATTGGGAAATTGGCGCCATAGCAGGAACTGCAGAAATAGGGATAAGCCGTATTCTAGGTAATCTGGACAAACCAAATGACGGAGCGGTCAGTGTTTCAGAAACCCAAGGTTCTTGGCTAACTGACCACTGTAGCCTTAATGTCTCTCACTCAGGTATCTTGCTCTCAAGAAAAGCAGCATCCCAAACACTGTATTTTCTTGAGCATGGTATTTTCACCAAAGACAATCCGTAGTCTCCTGGTACACCCTCGACGCCATATTGCTGGATTCCGTTAACACCTCAATCAAAAGAAAAAGCCAAACAAACAACCTGCTCAACAAATTAGGCCAACAAGACTGGGGCATACCCTCACTCAGACAGTGAATATAGGCTTTCGCAACGGAGGGCATAAAAGATCGCCAAGAAACGTGGTAAAAGAGGCCGAGGGCGTTGTATTACCTAACGATGCTTAAAAGACAATTGAAAATAAGGAGACTTAATGTTGAAATACAAAACTCAACATTCGGCAACACCGTTGAAAGAGAGAAAACAAAGAAACAAAAGACCGACTTTTCGAGGAAAACATGAAGCCCAGAAATCTTTGAAAAAAATGGATAGTAAAACAATCAACACTGTAAAACACCGGTTATTGCCAACGCTAGATTCGCCGAGCAAGCTCGGAGATGCGGCCAAGAAGCAAGGCTACATATAATAACAAGCATATGTCAAACAACGAATTTTCCATTGCACTACGAATTAAGAGCTTTAAGCATGCATTAGCAGGCTTAAGCTATGTTGCCAAAACACAGCATAATGCCTGGATACATATGGTTGCTGCTCTATTTGCGGTCTCTATTGGCTTGTGGTTACAAATCACACTGAATGAATGGTTACTTATTTTTTTTTGTATTACCTTGGTATTTTGCTGCGAAATTTTTAATACCGCTTTAGAACTGCTTTGTGATGCAGTTCATCCTGAATATCATCCACTTATAAAAAAAGCTAAAGATGTCGCTGCAGGGGCCGTGTTGGTCAGCGCAGTTAATGCGGTCATGATAGGTGGATTTATATTTATTCCTTATATTTTTGCTACGATCACTTGATTTCTGCCTGCCTCTTTCGCTTGATATAAAGCCTTGTCCGCACGTTCAAAAACATCTTTGGCATCATCTCCTTCGTTAAACTCAGCAATTCCACACGACACCGTAATGGTGACAGGTTCATCTTTAAAATGAAATCCCGAAGACTCAACACAAATCCTTAATTTTTCGACGGTGGGCTTGGCGGTTTCACAGCTAGCGCCGGGCATAATAAGCACAAACTCTTCTCCTCCATAACGCGCAAGGTAATCAGTTTGACGTGTTTTGTGCTCCAACAGTTTAGCAATTACTTTTAAAGCCTTATCTCCAGCAGCATGACCGAAATTATCGTTAATCCGCTTGAAATGATCGATATCAATCATAACCAGTGACAGTGGATTTTTAAATCGCTGCCAACGAGCAATTTCTTCTTTAATCCGTTCATCATACGCCAGTCGATTTGGCACACCCGTCAAAGCATCGAGTAACGCATGTGCATGCTCAGTTTGAATTTTTTCACGCAAGACTTGGGTTTCAGCCTCTAACTCAAATAATCGTTTAGAAAGCTTTTTCACCAAAGTATCTTCTTGCCCGTAGCGTACCACTTCTTCTTTTTGAAAACTCGAAAAATGCTTCTCTATCGCATTGAGGCGTTTTTGAATCTGTTGCTTCAGGATATTAACTTCACGCGCTTCCTTTACCGAGAACTCAATTTCCTGAATCTCTATCTTTACCGCATCATTGAGTATTTCGCCTCTTTGCCGCGAGATGTTTCTTCTCTGTTGCGAACCCACCATAAAACCATCAAGATCTTGCAACCTAGTAGTTACCTGCTTTAAAAATACCTCGGTATCCTGGCGCTCAGTATTAATTTTCAATTTAATATCTGCCGCCATGTCAACAATTTCTTCCAGCATTGCATCCCACGAACCGATCTCTAAACCTTTTTCAAGCCCTTGCTTAAATCTGTCAATACGTGCAGTAACACTTATTGGCAAACTCACGCTATCAACAAGCTGAAATAAAACTTCTGAAATCATCAGCGCACACACTTGAGTAGCGTTTGAATCGGCTGTAGTCGTTGAACTTATTTTTTTTTCTTCCTTATCGGTCACGTTAGCAGCAACTCTGCCCAACAAACTCATGAGATCTCGCGCAAACAAATTTGCGTTATTATGTCCTTTTTCAATCTGTGCTAAGCGCGTGTTTAGCGCTGCAAATTCTTCACTGTGCTCGACTGGAATCTTTACATAATCCAGCATAAATTTAATACCAGTAACTATCTCAGATTTTTTATTCGGCAATTCTTCAACATCTTCACGCACGAGTTGATTAGTAAGCTCGGTTAGCGCAGTTTCGAATGCATGAAAATCAAACCCGTCGTTAACTGAAGCTTTAATTTGAGAGAGAGCACTTTTATGATTGCTGCCACTCCCCTCTATTAACGAAGTTAGTTTTCTTATGGCGTGGCATACTTTTTTTTCTAGCTGATCGAACTTTTCATTCGTCGACGTTAACTCTCTTTCAGCCTCGTCGAGTTGTTTACGCCATTTATCTGCAGCGGAATTTGTAGACATCCTATCCTTGAATTAATATAAAAATAATTGGGTATAGAGCAAATAGTTTGCCGGAAAGCGGGAGCGTTTAGTCTCTGCAAGATGGGTTAAATGATACTGCATCAGGCAAAATAACATTCATGCTAATTGGCAAATGATCAGAAAATGCAACATCTAACACTTCTACATTTTCGACAATCAAGGATGACGAGACTAAGATATGATCCAACTTTTTAGTGGGATTCCAACTAGGGTAGGTATTTAAACCCCAAATGGGCGCTCTTAACCCGGTGGAAAGCAATAGATTTTGCAACTCTTCGCTATGTGGTTGACAATTCATGTCTCCCATTACAATCACATTTTTGCGTGATTTCACCAACTCGCTCACATATTTCAATTGCTCTGATCGAGCACGCTTACCCAGTGCCAAGTGCAATAACACGAGCATTAACGCATCACTATCTTCATCTTCACCGAATTGAACAACCATTGCTCCACGACCTGGCATAAGCCCTGGTAACTTATGCTCAGTCACACATGCTGGAACCATTTTGCTCAGCAAACCATTGCTGTGCTGCGCAATATTTCCAATGCGGCGATTGGTTTGATGATTCCAATATGTAAAACCAGCCTGGGTTGCGAGGTACTCTGTCTGATTAACATAGCCGCTGCGCAGGCTGCCTGCATCAACTTCCTGCAAACCAACAATGTCGTACTGATGAAGTAAATCCGCTATTTGATCAAGGTTATCTAAATGTTTTGCGTGTGGTAATACATGTCGCCAGCTTCTTGTCACGTAATGATGCAAGCGATTAGTGGCTATAGCAAGCTGAATATTATAGGACAGTAATTTGAGGCGATTTCCCTCTTTGGCCCTATGTACATGCTGCACAAGCATATCTTCGTTCACGTCTATACAATGTCCGTATATTTAATTTTTTGGTTTATAGGTAACACTAGCAAGTACTGTTACGCCGTCAAGAGTTGATGCACTAAAGTGAGGCAACCATCTCGCCTAGCTTTTCTGTTAATTTTAAATTCTCTCGATAGTCCACAGGACAATCAATTATAGTTAAAACATTATCGACAAGCGCTTGCTTTAATTTAGGCAAAAGTTCTTCGGCATGCAATATTCGAATTCCTTTTGCGCCAAATGACTCCGCGTACTTCACAAAATCTGGATTATTAAAAGTCACACTGGAAGTACGCCCAAACTGATTAAGTTGCTTCCACTCGATTAATCCATAAGCGCTATCATTCCATATTAAGACAACAATGGCTAACTTCAACCTTACTGCAGTTTCAATTTCTTGCGAGTTCATCAAGAATCCTGCATCACCCGTTACCGCCACCACTTTGCGTTCTGGAAAAGCAAGTTTTGCAGCAATCGCACCGGGTACCGCAATTCCCATACTCGCAAACCCGTTTGATATGATACAGGTGTTCGGCTCATCACAACGATACATCCTTGCCATCCACATTTTGTGCGCGCCAACATCACAAATCACGATGTCGTTACTCGCTAATACTGTGCGCAAATCCCAGATGATTTTCTGAGGTTTTACGGGGTAAGCGGCATCCTTACTATGTTGCGTCATTTCCTCGATTAACGCTTCTCTCAGCGCATGCATTCCATGCGCTTTATGTGATATAGCTGAGGCGCTAAGTTTATTCAACGAATAAGCGATATTAGCCACTACGCCTGCAGCAACAGGGTAATATGCATCCACTTCAGACGGTGTTGTATCTACATGAATAATAGTTCGATCCCCGGTGGGATGCCAAAGTTTAGGGTGATATTCTACGAGATCGTAACCAATGCAAATGATGAGGTCTGCCTGTGAAAAACCAACATTGGTATAATCATTGGCTTGCAAACCAACACTACCCAGCGAAAGCGGATGCCTAAACGGAATAACTCCTTTTGCCATAAACGTATTGGCCACTGGTATATTCAATTTTTCAGCAAATGACACTAATTCTTCACAAGCATCCGATCGTATGACGCCGTTTCCCGCGAGGATAATCGGCGCCTGAGACTTATCAAGTAATTCTACAATCGCTTTTATTCTGCCGCTATCAGGCTCTGGTAATACTGAAACTTTTATCGGAATCGGTTTGGCAACAACTTCAACCTTTGCAAGATTCTCCGGAAACTCAATAAAACACGCCCCTGTTTTTTCTGTGGTCGCCACTTTAAATGCTTTCCTGACAATTTCATTAATCACATTCGCAGACAAAATTCTTGTTGAATATTTAGTCACTTCATCAAACATTCGGTATAAACTAACAACTTGATGAGACTCTTTGTGCAATCGCTCCGTATCCGCCTGGCCTGCAATAGCGACTACCGGGCCATGATCCATATTTGCGTCAGCAACTCCCGTTAACAAATTGGTCGCTCCGGGGCCTAAAGTTGACAAACACACTCCGGCTTTTCCAGTAAGACGTCCATACACATCCGCCATAAATGCAGCACCTTGCTCATGTCGAGTGGTAACGAACTGAATAGGAGAATCGAGTAAGGAATCCATTACGTCTAAATTTTCTTCACCTGGCACACCAAAAATATACTCCACACCTTCGTGCTCTAAACATTTGACAAAAAGATCGGATGATTTCATAGCCTTAGATCCCGTGTATCATTTATTAACCAGTATTTGAAAAAGCCTAGTCTATTTAATAATAAATAGACTCAAGCTCACATATAGAAGACAACTATATTATGAACTACTATTATAAAAATAATATAGGGGTGCAATAAATCTTATTAACTGGACACCGCACTACGTAGACTATAGTTTATGTTCTGGGTCTGTAATCGAAGGAGTAAGGAATATGCACACATTAGCAATGCCCTCAATCGATAACAATTATACCGTGAAAGGTGAATGCCTTACCGTCATAGGAAGCGGAACAAACGGAATAATTGTAGAATATAACGATGGACGTGTTGAACTCATATCTAAAGAATCTTGGTGCATCATGCCCATTACGCAAAACCCACCCAATGGTTAATATTTAATCCAAGGAGCATAATGAGACCTTTGCACGAGAACGAGTTTTCGTGCAAAGATCTCAATAAATTTATGCTCCTTGGAATTGTATTTAACACTGCCGTTTTGCAACCAGCTGAAAAAAAGAAAATCCCAATTACGCTTCTGTCACCTGTATAATTCGCTCGATCACTTTCATGCCTATTATGCATGCTCTTGATTTAATTTTATCTCTTCGGGCACCGGGTTAATTTATGGAACTATTTCAGATATTCATTCTTGCATTCGTGCAAGGAATTACCGAATTTTTACCCATATCCAGCTCCGCCCACCTAATACTTATCCCGGTTATAGCGGGATGGTCAGACCAAGGTCTGGCTTTCGATGTTGCGGTACATGTGGGAACTCTGTCAGCAGTCGTATTATATTTTAGAAAAGAACTGTTAAACATGACAGTGGCTTGGATCAACTCCTTAACCCATCGAAAATCAACTCCCGAGTCTAATCTCGCATGGGCTGTTATTTTCGGAACTATACCGGCTGGTTTAGCTGGACTTTTATTAAAGGACTTAGCGGAGACAAGCTTTCGCTCTCCGTTGATTATAGCCGCTACAACCATCTTATTCGGTTTACTACTTTGGTATAGTGACGCAAAGGGAAAACGCAATAGAGACGAGTACTCGCTGACTTTATCCGACATAGTTTTTATAGGATTGGCACAGGCCATTGCATTAATACCCGGTACTTCTCGCTCAGGGATCACTATTACCGCAGCGTTGTTACTTGGTTTTACGCGCGAAGCTGCTGCACGTTATTCATTTCTACTATCCATCCCTCTGATTGCCGCAGGCGGCTTACTAACCAGCAAAGATCTTCTTGAGCAACAAACAACCGTTGACTGGCAATCAATCATTATTGGAGCTGGAATTTCAGGTATCACAGCATTCTTGTGCATCCATTATTTTTTAAAGCTCATCAACCAAATAGGGATGGCACCTTTTGTTTGGTATCGGCTGGTCTTAGGTTTTATTTTGCTATACGTTTTTCTATGATATGTTGCTTGCATTCCGGTTTTTTCTACATCTTAGTCAAAGCTATGCAGCATTTAAGATAAACACATGACTGATCCCACACCTCATTTATTATTAACCGTGTTTCGCTCTTTTGAGTCCAGCATGTTGCGCACACTCACTGAAAATGGTTTTAGCGATATTTCTTCGACAGATCTCAATATTTTGCGGCATCTTAACAATGACGGTCTCAGTATTACGCAACTCGCAAAAGATGCGGTCATTAGCAAACAAGCGGTAAGCAGAATTATCAACAAGCTACAACAAAAAGGATACCTCTTTCTGATTACCGACCCCATGGATCAGCGAGGGAAAAAAGTATGCTATACAGGCAAAGGTCGTCGTTTAATTGTACTGGCTGTCGAATTTATAAAACAAACCGAAACTCAGTATAAGAACGAACTTGGAACCAAAGAATATACTGAACTACGTCAATCACTGTTAGACCTCAACAACATCCATCACTTGAACTAGGATCTGTTGACATCAAACAGCTTCTTGCAAATTTTTAATGAGTTCAAGTCTTTGCATATTAATTGCATCAGCTATTTCTTTTCCTTGCAAGCCTTTCGATATAAAACCTGAGGCATTTATCTCCCCACACTTTTTATGTATTTTTAATAGAAAATCACGCTGTGGATAAGCACTGTCTGTAAACCCAAGACGACCTAAAGAATCCGCCTTGCACACCAAGAGAAATAAATAAAACCTTTCCTGCCTTCTAAATGCATCTACATTTATCAAAAGATTTAAAATTGTTTTTGGCCTTAACTCAAACACCTTGTGCACTAGGGTATGATATTTAGCGACTTGCAATGCAAGGTCTTGCGCTGATTTAGGCACTTTTAAACGCTGACTTAACGCTTTAACCAGGGGAATGGAACGCTCTTCATGTCCATGATGTTTTGGTAATAATTCTTTAGGCGTTTCTGATTTTCCTAAGTCATGACACAATGCGGCAAAATGCCCAGCCACATCAGAGGTCAACTTAACGGATTGATCGACAACCATCATGGTGTGTATTCCAGTGTCAATTTCAGGATGATATTTTTTGGTTTGCGGCACACTAAATAATTTATCGACTTCAGGCATCAAGTATTTTAGCGCTCCACATTCGCGCAACACGAAAAAAAATATTGATGGAGACTGCGTTTTAAACACTTTAAGCATTTCAATCCATACACGCTCCGGAACCAGGGCATTTATTTCATCTGGCGTTGAGATTTTTTTCATTAATTCAAATGTTTTTTGATGAATTGCAAAACCTTGATTTTTAAACTTAGCTGCAAAACGACCCACTCTGAGCAATCTTAAAGGATCTTCACTGAAAGAGTCTGAAACATGTCTCAATAATTTTTTTTTCACATCATTCACACCACCATAAGGGTCAATAATAATGCCATCTTCGTCCATGGCGATTGCGTTAATGGTGAGATCACGCCGCATCAAGTCTTCTTCAAGCGTGACCTGCGAATTCGCATTAAACTCAAACCCGGTATAGCCCAAACCAGTCTTACGCTCAGTTCTTGCCAGCGCGTACTCCTCTTTTGTTTTCGGGTGTAAAAATACGGGAAAGTCTTTGCCAACCTGCTTATATCCCAGAGCCAACATCTCTTGTGGAGAAGAGCCTACGACGACCCAGTCTCGTTCGAACGACTCTATACCGAGCAACTCGTCTCTAACCGCCCCCCCTACTAAATAAGTCTTCAAGAAAACTCCTGCTCCTATTAGAATATATAAAGTTAATTCAAAATAACTCGTAAATTAACGCTTTAAGATTATTGATAACTCAGCCGGAACGGAAAATAGACCCTTGCAAAAATCTCAGCTGCTAAACCTTATCAAAATCACCGTATTTGCGCTCAGCATTATTTCGTTAACGGCTTGCTCAACGATAAGTTATTATAATCAATCCGTACTTGGTCACTTAGACCTTATGTGGAATAAGCAACAAATAATACAAAAAATCGCCGACCCAGGAGTCTCCGATAACGACAAAAAAAAACTGACTTATATATTGCAATCACGAGAATATGCGACCCAATATTTAAAGCTTCCAGACAATGATAGTTACACTGAAATTGCCTCTATAAATTCTGATTATATCGTTTGGAATGTCAATGCAGCACCCGAGTTTTCACTCGAACCCATCAAATGGTGTTATCTGCTCATCGGATGCGTAAGCTATCGAGGTTATTTTGCTAAAGCCAATGCGCTAGAGTTCGCTAATACCTTAACTGCTCAGGGACTTGACGCCACTATCACCGGGGCAAGTGCATATTCTACACTGGGTTGGTTTGACGACCCCGTGATGAGCAGCATGCTCAAGTGGCGAGACTGGGCCATCGCAGGCATTATTTTTCACGAACTTGCTCACCAAGTTATTTATATTCCCGACGACAGCGCTTTTAACGAAGCTTTTGCAAAATCAGTCGAGCAAATAGGCTTACTTTATTGGCTTGCCTCTCATGATTACGAAAAACTCAAAGAATATTTTACCTATTTAAAACGCCACCAGGCCTATCGCTTATTATTGCTCAAAACCAAACAATCGTTAACCACTCTGTACAATACGGAGCTAGACGACACACTAAAGAGAACAAAAAAACAGGAAATATTTGGCGCACTAAAAGTTGCTTACCAGCAATTCAAAAAAGAGTGGCAGAGCAAGGCCTATGACAAATGGTTTGCAGAAGAACTGAACAACGCCCGCTTTGTAAGCGATAGCACTTACTATGCTAAACTGCCTATATTTTTTGCATTATTCGTAGAACAAAAGGCTAACTGGAGCAGCTTTTACCAGCAAGTGAAGTTATTGGGTAATCTAGAAAATGAGCAACGCGCGGAGAAAGAAAAAGAGCTTGCACAACTGCAAATATCTCTTGAAGATATTTACCAAAGTTATATACAGAATAACCCGTAGTCTTCTAACATTTGCGCTATTTTACCAATTTCAACCTTGGATTATGCTCTCGACTCGCCGAGGAATCAGGACGTGCCGGTGAATTAGGCGGCACAGGTGTATGCCCCAAATCATCTGAAAACACCATACCTTGGCCATTTTCCTTGGAATAAATAGCGAGGACATTATTCACAGGAACCACCACATTCATTGCTTTCCCTGCAAATCGCGCTGAAAATAATATTTCATCATCGTTCAATAGCAAATTACGCACTGCGAACAAGCTTATATTCAGAACGATTTTCCCGTTTTCAATAAACTGACGTGGAACAATAACACCATCGCCCTCAGCATCTACCACGATATGCGGTGTCATATCGTTATCCATAATCCAATCATTAATCGCCCGTAATAAATACGGTCGACTTGATGTCATCATAAGCTCATCTACCATATGGTAAAAGTATTTAAGCGCGAAGCTCTTTTTCAGCAGCGGTTAAACTATCTATAAATGAACTTCGTTCAAATAGCTTTTCGCTATATTCAATGACGGATTTTGCTTGTTCGGGTAATTCAATTTCCCAATGAGGAAGCCTCCACAATAAAGGGGCTATACTACAGTCTGGTAATGAAAAATCATCACTCATAAAATAAGGCTTTGCACTGAATACAGGGGCAATAGACGTTAAGCTTTCACGTAACTCTATCCTAGCGGCTTGCTTTTTCTCTTGATCGTCCCCTTCTAGCGCATCAACGAGACTAAACCAATCAGAATCAATCCGGTGTAGTATTAGTCGAGTCCGTGCTCTTGATACGGGATCAACTGGCATAAGAGGCGGATGCGGAAAACGTTCGTCGAGATACTCCATGATAATAGAAGATTGATAGAGCACCAAATCACGATCAACCAAGGTTGGTACAGTGTTATAAGGATTAAGATCAATTAAATCTTCGGGAAGACTTCCAGGAACCACTTCTTTTACTTCAAAAGTCACGTTTTTCTCATTGAGAACAATTCGTGAACGATGGCTGAAAGGATCAAAAATCCCCGAAAATAACGTCATTACCGATCGCTTGCTGGTAACAACTGCCATAATGAACTTTCTCCTTATTATTACCTAACGAACCTGCATCATCAATATCGGCATCTTAGATCACCAATATAAACAAAAAAGGCGGCTGGAACACCAACCGCCTGTAGAATAGCACAAATAAGATTTTATTATTAGGAAGACTTTACGAATCCAAATCGCTGTAATGACCATCTCATTGAGAACACGGCAACGGCTGCAACCAAAACGGTGACTACAATATCAAACGCGGATGTCATCGGAATATGGTAATACTCAGGATCAACGGATCCAGAAATCCAAGTATAACGCTCTAACCACGTACCAATACAGATGCCAACCGCAATGATGACAACATATTCAGGCGTATGTCTTACCCGAGCAAATACTAACGCAGACAATGGAATGACAAATTTCAGCGCAAGGAAAAGCCACCAAATAGT
>CAZWUO010000036.1:0-23233 GCA_964636675.1 uncultured Ectothiorhodospiraceae bacterium | reverse complement strand
CCTAGGCGCATGCCAAGCTCAGCTAACTCAGAGGTTTTCAAACCTGTGCGCCAAAGCTCATTGAGTGCCACCAGCACCGTTGCCGCATCCGAACTACCGCCGCCTAACCCCCCTCCCATAGGCAATGTTTTCACTACACGAATATCGGCGCCTGACGCAGACCCCGTCGTAGCCTGTAAGAGTCTTGCAGCCCGCAAGGTCAAGTCCTCCTGTACAGACACCCCTTGGATCTCATTAAGCCGCTTAATACTTCCATCTTTGCGCAGACTTATGTAGATTTCATCTTTAAAATCAATAAATTGAAACACGGTTTGCAGAAGATGATAACCATCCGCTCGACGACCCGTGATATGCAAAAAAAGATTTAGTTTGGCCGGAGCGGGCCAGCAGAATTCAACAGAATGAATATTCAAGCACTAACCCTGGATATCCCAATGATCAAACACCAAACGAATCCTCAAACCCGGGTGTTCAAGAAATAATTTTTTGGGCAAAACAACATCTTCAACTTCAGCATATTTCTTAAAAGAGACCAACCATCCCTCTTGCTCTAATACTTCTAGCTGCCCTGCGGCATCAAACATCCGTGCTGAAATCGATAAATCGGGAGATATCAGTCCGAACATCCAATATTTTAGATGATTAAATGGGAATCTTAAACCAGTATGTCGATACAATAAGGTTTCTGCATCCTTCTCCTGATATGTTTCTGAAGACATAGTCAATTTTGCGTACCGATCATCCCCAGACAACATCACCCCACGGTAAAATAAGGGTCCCAGAACATGAATCGAATACTGTTTATCCACTTGCTGCCAACGCAGTGAACCCGACCATGCATCCTTATCGGAAGAAATAGCAAACCGGCCTTTAAACTGCCAATTATCTATTGCTTGCAAGGCCTTTTCATGGACTAAAAACGGCGTAGGAATATCTTCAATAATTCTGGTTTTTTCAGGCAATGCAGTACAAGCGGATAAAAACACCAGCAAGACGATCAGGCATCTCACTGACCAAAACGCTCCATTGTCTTAATCAAGGTATCGTTTTCGCTAAATTTTTCTTTGGCTTGCGACCATACATTCAGCGCTTCGCTGATTCGACCCAGCTCCCATAATACTTCACCATAATGCGCCGCAACCTCTCCATCCTCTATCATATCCATCGCTTTCTTCAGCAACTCTTCGGCTTGCTTCATATTTCCCATGCGAAACTGTACCCACCCCAAACTATCGATAATAGCGGGATCATCAGGCTCTAGCTCATAGGCACGCATTATATATTCGAAGGCTTTTTTAAGATCAATCGAACGATCAGCTAAGGTATAACCCAGTGCATTAAGAGCCGCCGCATTCTTAGGGTCCTTTTTTATCACATCGCCTAAGTCTTCCACGACTTTGTCAATCATATTTAGCCGTTCAGCGACGAGTGAACGCGAATAGAGCAACTCAGCATCTTCCGGTTGATCTTTCAGAGCAACCGTATATAAATCATATGCTTGACGAAACCTCTGATGCTCTTTTAACAATGCAGCCTCAAATATCAATACCTGACGTCGCTGTATTTCATTATCGGTTGATATCGCTCCAAGGTGTGCAACGGCATCATCCACACTTTTAGATCTCGCCAGTACTACCGCGCTACGCAGCTGAGACTCAAGCCGATACTCTCCCGCACGAACCCGTGAGTACCAGTCCAATGCTTGCGCATACTCTTCTTTTTGCTCCGCAATTTGGCCTAGGTAATAATGAATCTGCGGGGAAATTTTACCCAAACTAACCAACTGCATCAAATAGCCTGCCGCTTCTTCTAGATCCTTAAATTGCAACGACAGCATGGCCAAAGTAAAGAGAACATCTTCATTTTCAGGCATTTTCACCGCTAATAGCTCGAATTGGCTACGTGCTTCTTGCAGTTTCTTTGCGTCTACCAAACCCCTAGCATATGCAAATCTAACGATATCTTCGCTCGGATGAGTCTTGAGAAATCCATTAAGAAACCCCAATCCTTCATCAACATCACCATTTAATAAAAATATTCGCGCGCGCAACGTAACCGCATCTGCCCAGTCGCCACGTATCTTCAGCGCCTCATCAGCATGTGACATCGCTTCATCTAGCTCACCTGCGGTCAACAACAAAGTAGCTGCCATATACTGTGACTCAGCGTATTTTGGATAAGCTTCGACAATATGCTTAGCGATTTTTGCAGCATGCTTGTTTTCGGCCTCGCGTTGCAACATCGCCCCAACACGTAATAAATTGCTCGAAATCTTATCCGGCTCCAATTGCAGCAACCTCTGTAGCTGCTCCTCCGCTTGTTGGTAATGACCATTTCTTAAGTTGAGCACGGTCAACACCCTAATCGCTTCGGTATTATCAGGCTCACTGGTTAACCAAACTTCAGCAGCTTCCAACGCCAAGCTCTTTAATTGGGCAAAGCTCGAAATTCTAACCGCTCGCGATGCAATACGTGGATCTTTACTGACCTTAGCCGCATGTAAATAAAATTTAGCTGCGGTAACGACATCTCCGCGCTGGGCTGCAATTTCTGCCAACATGAGCTGATACAGCAAATCAGCATCGACCGAGCCAAATGTAACATCCCCCGGTTCCTCCAAAAAGGGAATCGAACCCGCCTGCTCATCGCCAGTCCCCCCTTTTAAACCCGAATTAGTCGCGCATGCGGTTAACCAAAAAACCACGACTAAAACACCGCCAATCAACCTAATATTTTTCATCTATCCTCTTTCTCATGTCAGCCCCATGTCAGTACGCCCTCAATTTATCGAAGAAACCTCTGAATTCAATGAAATTGTAATATAACATTTTACCTTAAGGTTTCACGTCCTATAATACGGGGTCGATAATAAATAATAAGGTTTCACTTGTAATCCGTATTCACATTGTTGAAAATTAGAGATTCGTCTCTTCGAAGATAACCATTACATGCACTTATTAGCTTTTGGAATTAACCACAAAACCGCTCCGGTCGATATTCGAGAGAAAGTCGCCTTTGCGCCCGAACGCCTTACCCTTGCACTGCAAGGCCTGGTCACTGTTCCCGAAATTAATGAGGCAGCCATACTATCGACCTGTAACCGCACTGAACTTTATTGCGCTGGCAATAATGCAAACACGAGCATTAATCAGGTTATTGATTGGTTTTCGGACTATCATCGCCTAAAAAGCGGCCAAATAGTCCCTTATATCTACAAGCACCCCGATAATGAGGCAGTACGACATTTATTAAGAGTAGCGAGTGGGCTAGACTCGCTGGTCTTGGGCGAGCCGCAAATACTAGGCCAGGTAAAAACGGCTTATCGAGCTGCTGAAGAGGCAGGAACTCTGGGCTCCATCCTAAATCGCTTATGCCAGCACACGTTTAAAGTCGCTAAACAAGTGCGCACAGACACCGCCATTGGAAGCAGCCCAGTCTCAGTCGCTTTTGCTGCAGTCAGCCTGGCTAAGCAAATATTTTCTTCCTTCGAAAAACACACGGCCTTGCTTATCGGCGCTGGCGAGACCATTGAGCTCACCGCTAGACACTTAAAAGAGAAAGGCATTGGGCGTATCATCATCGCTAACCGCACGATTGAACGCGCAATGACCCTCGCGCAAGAAATAGAAGGATATGCAATACCCCTCAATGATATATCCGAACATTTAGCAGATGCGGATATTGTCATTGCCTCAACAGGCAGCCAATTACCTATTCTCGGCAAAGGAACGGTAGAAAGAGCCATAAAAAAACGCAAACACAAGCCTATTTTAATGGTCGATATCGCCGTCCCTAGGGATATCGAACCTGAAGTCAAAGACCTAGCTGACGTTTACCTTTACACTGTCGATGACCTTCAGGAAATCATCGAGGAAGGCTTAAAAGGTCGGCGTGAAGCAGCCGTTCAAGCCGAAGAAATCATTGACTCCCAAGTCCTGCAGTTTATGGGCTGGATGCAGTCTCAAGATATCTCATCCGTCATTCGCCATTACCGAGAAACTCTTGAGCAAATTAAACATAACGAATTAAACAAAGTATTATTGCAGTTACAAAATGGCGGAGACCCCGAAGAGATTATCAAACGCTTAGCTCACAATCTAACGAATAAGTTTGCCCACACACCCACGAAGGCAATACGCCAAGCTGGACTAGAAGGACGCCACACCATCGTCCACGCCGCACAAGAAATATTTGACCTTAAAAACCCCGAAGGATAACTGTGAAAGCATCGCTACTGTATAAGCTCGAAGCCATTTCCGAGCGCGTTGAAGAAATTAATGGCTTATTAGCCGATCCCAGCATCATTAACGATCAAAATAAATTTCGCACCCTCTCACAAGAATACGCACAAATCCAACCAGTAGCCGAGCACTTCAAACAATATCAACAAACACTCGACAACATAGCGAGCGCTGAAACACTCATGCAAGAAGATGACGCAGAAATGCGCAGCATGGCCGAAGAAGAGATCAAAGAATCCAAAGCCAAGCGTGAATTGCTATCAATCGAACTGCAAAAATTGCTGCTACCCACCGACCCACACGATGACAACAATATCTATCTGGAAATTCGCGCCGGCACGGGTGGAGACGAAGCTTCAATTTTCTCCGGTGACCTATTTCGCATGTATTCCAAATATGCAGAAAGCCGCAAATGGCAAATCGAGATCATGAGCGAAAGCCTAGGTGAGCACGGTGGTTATAAAGAAATCATCGCTAAAATAATCGGTAAAGGAGCCTATTCGAAATTAAAATTCGAATCCGGTGCACATCGCGTACAACGGGTACCAGAGACTGAATCTCAAGGACGTGTGCACACATCCGCTTGTACGGTTGCGGTCATGCCTGAAGTGAGCGAAGTTGAAGCGATAGAAATTAATTCAGCAGATTTAAAAGTAGACACCTATCGTGCATCCGGCGCAGGCGGACAACACGTCAACAAAACAGACTCTGCCATACGGATAACTCATTTGCCGACCGGCGTTGTGGTCGAATGCCAAGAAGAACGCTCGCAACACAAAAACCGAGCACGAGCTATGTCACTATTGCAAGCTCGATTATTGTCTGCCGAGCAAGAAAAACAAGATGCAGAACAAGCGGAAACAAGACGCAGCTTAGTCGGCAGTGGCGATAGATCAGAACGCATCCGCACCTATAACTATCCGCAGGGCCGGGTAACCGATCACCGCATTAATCTCACATTATATAAACTGGAAACACTCATAGAGGGGGAGATCGACATGATTATCGAACCACTCATCAATGAATACCAAGCCGATCAACTCGCCGCACTCAGTGAAGAAGACAGATAAAGCTATTACAAATAAAGCGATTGCAAATAGAGCAGCAAACCTGCGCGCTGCACAGCAAAAACTCTCGCTGAAATCCGCGACTGCACAGCTAGATGCGGAGTTGCTGCTGTGTGACGCACTCAACATCACAAAAACTCAATTGGTCACTTGGCCCAACAAAGAAATCAGCGAAATCGAGCACCATCGATTGCAATCACACATCACCCGCAGAGCAAACGGTGAACCCATCGCCTATATACTTGGCACCCAAAGTTTCTGGACATTAGAACTCATCACAACTCCCAGCGTATTAATTCCACGACCAGAAACCGAACTGCTCGTCGAAGCCGCACTTGAGCACATTAAGCCAAACCAAGCACTAAACGTTCTTGATCTTGGCACCGGGAGCGGCGCAATTGCATTAGCCATCGCCCAAGAAAGAGCACTGAGTACCGTAATCGCCATCGACATTTCCGCAGCGGCGATGAAAATAGCAAACATCAATAAAAGACGTCACCAGCTAAAAAATGTATTTTTTAATCGTAGTAAATGGGCGAGTAGTATAAAAAATGACTCGATTGATATTATTGTCAGCAACCCGCCTTACATCGAAACTGGCGACCCACATTTAGACCAAGGCGACCTTCGTTTTGAACCAAAAATAGCGCTGATTTCCGGGAAAAACGGGTTTGCTGATATTGATGCCATCATCGAAGATAGCAAACGCGTACTGCATAAAGGAGGATGGCTTTTGCTCGAACATGGCTGGAAGCAAGGCCAGCAATCACAACAAAAATTACACCAAGCAGGCTATCAAAACATTAGACTTTTAACCGATTTAAATGGCAATGCCAGGGTCTCAATCGGCCAACGAATATAACACCATGTCCAAGATAATAATAAAACGTCAAATCGCTAACCAACTCTTAACTCATGCACAGTCATCGCCTGAGGCGGAAATTTGTGGGCTTATTGGGATCGACAAAAACAACGAGATGCAAACATATTCCATTCCCAACATCGCAGAAAAACCCAGTCACTTTTTTAATATGAACCCCAAATTACAAATCGATGCCATGCGCAACATGCGCAAAAAAAACCAAACCTTGTTTGGCATTTACCACTCACATCCTAGCAGTCCAGCTAAACCCTCGGTCACCGACTTAGAAAACGCAACATACCCCGAAGCCAATTACTTCATTATTTCGTTAAACACCACCGGAGTACTCGAAATACGTGCTTATCGGATATGCAACAAACAATTTATTGAATTGACACTGAGCTTAAGCGATGAATAAAAACAGCACAGAAGAGATCATTCATCGCGTCAATGTTTAATGCTAGCACATGCACTCGCAAAAACATCTGCAGTAAATAATTGCTCGATATCAATCCTATCAAACGCATACGTTTGAGCACAAAATTCGCAATCTACCGAAACATTTCCTTGCTCACGCACGATTGGTGCTATTTCATTGATCCCTAAACCTTTTAATACGCCGGCAACTTTGGCACGTGAACAAGCGCAACGAAAACTCACAGGATCAGCATCAAATAAACGAATATCCTCTTCATGAAACAGCCGGTGCAAGATGTCTTCAACCGACAACAACATCAATTCATTATCTGTTATAGTGGAAGCAAGCTGAATTACGCGACTCCAAGCATCAGTATCTTCCCCAATAACTGCTGGCATTTTTTGCAACAACAGCCCGCTTGCTCGCGCGTTATCACAAGCCAACCATAATTTGGTTTCCAATTGCTCAGATTGCGCTAGATAAGCTTCCAGCGCCTGTGCAATATTGTCGCCTTCTAATGCGACTATACTTTGGTAACGCTCGGCTTTGTGCTTTGGATCCAGCGTAATTGCCAGGGTCGCATCACCAAACATTTCACTCAAAGACTGTTTTTTTGGCTCCACACTCCACTTGGCCATTCCACGCAATGTTCGCTCGCTGCTCGACTCAAGCAACATGAGCGTAATCGGGCCACTCCCTTGTAATTGCATTCTCAAAACACCGTCAAATTTAAGTGTCGACGAAAGCAAAGCACTTGCTGCCGAGAAATAACCAAGCTGAGCTTGAATAATTTCTGGATATTCTTTTTTCTCCAATATCGCCTTCCAAGTGGCATCTAAATGCACAAACATACCGCGAATACCCAAACCTTCAAAAACAAAGCGTCGTACCTGGTCAGTCTCTTTCATGCTCGACGCTTTCACCGCAACTTCTTTTTCAATAACGCATTCACTTGACCAGGGTTAGCCTTGCCTTTTGAAGCCTGCATGACCTGGCCAACAAAATAACCCAATAACTTATCTTTGCCAGAACGATATTGCGCTAACTGAGCAGGATTATTCGCCATAACTTCATCGACTATTTTTTCTATCGCGCCACTATCAGTCACTTGCTTTAAACCTTTATGATCAATAATCGAATCCGCATCCCCCTCGCCTTGCCACATCGCATCAAATACTTGCTTGGCAATTTTTCCAGATATCGTATTATCAACAATTCGTGTAATCATGCCGCCTAACATTGCAGGCGTCACGACACTTTCCTGAATGGTTTTATCTTCTTTGTTAAGCCTTGCAAGCAATTCACCCATCACCCAATTGGCAACAAGTTTTGCTTCACCGCCCGCAGTTTCAATAGTTGACTCAAAATAATCTGCAATCATTTTACTTGCAGTCAATACGTCTGCATCGTAAACACTCAGACCTAAATCAGTAATAAAACGTTGTTTTCTTTCGGTTGGCAGCTCTGGAAGACTCGCCCGCACAGCTTCAAGAAACGCGTCATCAAGCACCACGGGCAATAAGTCAGGATCAGGAAAATAGCGGTAGTCATTCGCCTCTTCCTTCGAACGCATAGAACGTGTTTCATTTTTGTCCGCATCATAAAGCCGCGTTTCCTGAACCACTTTTCCACCGCACTCAATAAGGTCTATTTGCCTTGCTATTTCATAATCAATCGCCCGTTCGACAAAGCGGAAAGAATTAATATTTTTTATTTCTGCGCGCGTTCCTAGCTCCATCTGTCCTTGCGGACGGATTGAAACATTGGCGTCACAGCGAAAAGAGCCTTCTTGCATATTGCCATCGGAGATCTCAAGATATTGCACCAAGGTGTGAATTTTTTTCATATAGGCCACGGCTTCTTTCGCCGAACTTAACTCAGGCTCAGACACTATTTCCAATAATGGCGTGCCCGCACGATTTAAATCGATACCCGTCATGCCATGATAATCTTCGTGTAAAGATTTACCCGCATCCTCTTCGAGATGCGCACGGGTAATCCCGATGACTTTGCTTTCTCCATTTTCTAATTCAATTTTCATTTTCCCGTTATAAACGATGGGAAGCTCCAACTGACTAATTTGATAACCTTTTGGCAAATCGGGATAAAAATAATTCTTGCGCGCAAATACTGAATGTTGTGACACACTCGAATGCGTTGCCAAACCAAATTTAGCGGCCATGGTGACAACCTCTTGGTTTAATACAGGCAATACACCGGGCAAACCCAAATCAACCGCACAAGCTTGTGTATTGGGTTCGGCACCATATGCGGTGGAAGCACCTGAAAAAATCTTGCTCTTTGTCGCAAGCTGCGCGTGAATCTCCAAGCCGATAACAACTTCCCAAGTCATTGCTAACCTCTTCTACTAAATTATTGTAACTACTCAGCCCAATGGTTCAAATGTATAGCAGCCGCTGACCAACACATTAAAATTTTTTAGACAGCTATATTAAACAGCTATCGTTGGCCTTTTTTCGTGCCAGTCGGTGGCTTGCTGAAACTGATGCGCGATGTTTAACAACTTACTTTCTGTAAAATAATTACCGATAAGCTGCAAACCAACGGGTAGGCCATTGGAAAAACCTGCAGGTATCGACATTCCAGGCAGGCCCGCAAGATTTGCTGCGACAGTATAAATATCAGACAAGTACATGGAAACAGAATCGTTAGTTTTTTTCCCCAGCTTGAATGCAACCTCCGGCGTTGTCGGCCCCATCAGCACATCAATATCCGTAAAAGCTTGTTGAAAATCTTCGCTAATGAGGCGGCGGATTTTTTGTGCTTTCATATAATAGGCATCGTAATACCCGGCTGACAACGCATATGCACCGATCATTATTCGGCGCTTCACCTCTGATCCAAAACCCTCGCCTCTAGAACGTTTATACAAATCTTCCAGATTTTCAGGGTTCTCGCACCGATAACCATAACGCACACCATCAAAACGCGACAGATTCGATGAGCACTCTGCGGGCGCCACAACATAATATGCAGGAACTGACAAACTAGTATGAGGCAACGAAACCTCTTTCACCTCGGCCCCTAGTTGTTGGTATACGCGAATCGCTTCGTCAATGACCTTAGCCACACCATTATCCAAACCTGAATTAAAAAATTCGACGGGGAGTCCTATTTTTAAGCCGGCAATTGATTGACTTAGGTCTGAGGTGTAATCCGGAACGGCTTGCTCTAAACTCGTAGAGTCTTTTGCATCAAACCCAGCCATCACATTCAATAAAATAGCCGCATCTTCCGCAGTGCGCGCCATAGGCCCCGCCTGATCAAGACTCGATGCAAATGCAATCATGCCGTAGCGAGAAACCCTTCCATAAGTAGGCTTAAGACCGGTCACGCCACACAGTGCCGCTGGCTGCCGAATAGAACCTCCGGTATCTGTGCCTGTCGCTGCGGGTGCTAGCGCGGCCGCAATACATGCTGCAGAACCACCTGATGAACCGCCCGGAACCACAGTATGATTCCAAGGATTTTTAACCGGCCCGTAATAACTCGTCTCGCTCGATGAGCCCATTGCAAATTCATCCATATTGGTTTTTCCTAATATCACCGCACCCGAGCGATTAAAATTTGCGATGACCGTTGCATCATAGGGTGCGATGAAATTGTCCAACATTTTAGAAGCACTGCTGGTTTTTACGCCTCTCGTACAAAAAATATCTTTGTGCGCCAGCGGAATCCCCGTCAGCGCATGCGCTGTTCCGCGCGCGATTAATTGATCAGCCTGACTTGCCTGCTCCAAGGCCAGCGCTTCAGTCACCGTGATAAAGCTATTAATACTTGCATCTATTGACTTAATCCTGGCGAGATAAGCCTGGGTCAGCTCCACACTGGAAATTTTTTTTGCACGCAATTCGCGCATCAATTGCGCTACCGTTTTTTCAAACATCTCGCTCTAACTCCGGGAAAATATTAGAATAGTTTGGTTCGGAACATTTTCTGCATGCTTCGGAAAGCTTGTCACACTTGAATCACTCGAAAGCGAACAAGCTTTTTCGATGCCGAAGCTGCCGAAAAAACACACTGCTTTTTTACGACACCCTTTGTGAATTCGAATTACTCGATAACTTTCGGCACAAGATATAAGCCATCTTCCACCAGAGGGGCGTTGCATTGAAAATTATCACGTTGATTAGTTTCAGTAACAACATCAGGGCGTAACCGTTGCTTCGCATCCAGTGGATGAGCCATGGGTGTAATACTATTGGTATCAACACTGCTCATTTGCTCGACCAAGTTTAAAATACTGGAGAGATTTTCTGCATAAGCCGAAACATCATTCTCATTAATCGACAATCGGGCTAAATGAGCAATATTTTCTACGTCTTTTTTTTGCAAGGACATGATATGCTCCGTTGCTGGCGCTAGCGCATTATTTAAAGGCTTGGATTTTATCATAGATGCTGACTTGCCCAAAGAGTTTCCCGTTGTTAGATTAAGCAAGCTTTATAATTTATAATTGAATATATAGTTAACGGAATAGGAAAATAACAAATATGTTTGGAAGACTGCGCGGAATGTTTTCGAACGATCTATCGATCGACCTAGGCACTGCAAACACCTTGATATACGTCCGAGGCAAAGGAATCGTCCTAGCAGAACCTTCGGTTGTTGCGATACGTCAGGAACGCGGACCCGGCGGCCCCAAGAGTATTGCAGCTGTTGGCCTAGAAGCTAAGCGTATGCTTGGACGAACTCCCGGCAATATCACCGCCATACGCCCCCTCAAAGATGGCGTTATTGCAGATTTCACGGTCACCGAGAAAATGCTGCAACATTTTATTTTCAAAGTTCACGAAGCTCGATTTTTCAGGCCTAGCCCTCGGGTATTAGTTTGCGTACCCTGTGGCTCCACCCAAGTAGAACGCCGCGCAATCAAAGAATCTGCCGCGGGTGCAGGTGCTAGAGAAGTCTTCCTGATAGAAGAACCCATGGCCGCGGCAATTGGCGCCGGCATGCCGATAGGCGAAGCCAGTGGCTCCATGGTTGTGGATATTGGCGGAGGGACTACCGAAGTTGCGGTGATGTCACTGAATGGAATCGTTTATTCAGAATCCGTTAGAATCGGCGGCGACCGATTTGATGAAGCCATCATTAATTATATTCGACGGAATTATGGAACCTTGATTGGCGACTCCAGCGCCGAGAAAATCAAACAAGAAATAGGCACGGCTTATCCGGCAGAAGAAGTACACGAAATGGAAGTCCGCGGACGCAACCTCGCCGAAGGCGTACCCCGCAGCTTCACCCTGAATAGCAATGAAATCCTCGAAGCAATGCAAGAACCCTTAACCGGGATCGTTGGCGCCGTGAGGGCTGCATTAGAGCAAACCCCGCCAGAACTCGGCTCAGACGTTGCCGAACGCGGCATGGTACTCACCGGCGGCGGCGCATTATTGCGCGACCTAGATCGCCTATTAATGGAAGAAACCGGCCTCCCGGTGATTGTCGCCGAAGACCCATTAACCTGTGTTGCACGCGGCGGTGGACGCGCATTAGAAATGATTGATGAACACGGCGGAGAAGTTTTTGCAGTAGAATAGTACTAATTACTAGAACAGTACTCATAAATAGAGCAGTACCAATTAAAGAAAGAGTGATTAGACTCACTTTCGCATAGTTAGTCGAATTGAGTATTCACCGATTTTTACCAACATCAGCTTCTGTTTAACTTAGTATACTGCCAAGGTGAAATCTCGGTTTTAAGCATACACGATCAAGATGCTTGGGCGTATTTTAAACAGGAGGCTATTATCAAACCGTTATTCGCTTACGGACAAGCTGCGGGCCTTAGGTTTACCTTATTGGTCATCGCATCTATCGGCTTAATGACACTTGATCAACGCGAAAACTTATTAAGCGGCGTCCGATCCGCTATCTCTGTCGTGATACTTCCCATTCAATATGCGGTTAGCTTGCCGGCTACCGCCAGCAATTGGGTAGAGGATTCCGTCACGTCGAGCAATAACCTTATCGAAACCAATGAGAAACTGCGCACCCAAAACACATTCTTGAAAGCGCAAATGCAGAAGTTCATTTCGTTGGAAATTGAAAATATGCGGTTACGCCGTCTGCTCGATGCATCCGACAAAGTTGAAGAACGCATGCTTGCCGCTGAACTCGTATCCATTGACCTTGATCCATTCAAACATCAAGTTTTGATCAATAAAGGAACACGCCACGAAGTCTATGAAGGACAGCCTTTGCTCGATGCAGATGGCGTATACGGCCAGGTCGTACATGCAATGCCCATTACGAGCTCCGTCATGTTAATCACCGACCCAAGTCATGCATTACCGGTTCAAGTCAATCGAACCGGTGTACGCGCGGTTGCTTCTGGCAGCGGAATTTTAAATCAATTAAAATTATTACACATTCCCAATAATGCGGATTTAAAAACCGGTGATACTCTCGTAACATCCGGCCTAGGAGGCGTCTTTCCTGCGGGTTATCCGGTCGCCAAGGTATCTAGCTTTGTACCCGACACCACACAGCCTTATGCTACTGTACACGCCATACCCATGGCTTCGCTCGATAAATCCACAGAAGTACTACTCGTATGGAAAAAGAAAACGTTGCTCACCCAAAAATTAGCGCATAAAAAACCCAGCACTGCGATTAACGAACCCAAGCAAACTAAACCTTGATAAGTCCCTCTTTAAAAAAAGATTTTTTTTTGCACAAACTAGGGCGCGGCGTTAATTGATATGGCTGAAAACTCGAAACAAAACGCGGGACTCATCTTTGTCACTTTCATGCTCGCCATGGCACTTACCGTGGTACCGCTACCCGAATGGGGACGCGCATTTAGACCAGAGTGGATTACCTTGGTGCTCGTTTATTGGTGCCTAACAGCACCCAGCAAAGTTAACGTAGGCATTGGCTGGTTAGCAGGACTCACCCAAGATGTATTAATCGGTTCGTTACTCGGGCAACATGCGCTAGCACTCACGGTCGTCGCATTCGTCACCATTAAAGTGCATAAACAGCTACGCATCTACCCCATGTGGCAACAAGCACTGAGTGTATTCGTACTTATCGCCTTAAGTCAGTTATTAGTGGTATGGGTAAAAGGCATTATTGGTGATGCCCCCGCAAGCTGGCTCTACTGGGCGCCATCGTTTACCAGCGCACTTCTGTGGCCGTGGATTTACCTCTTATTAAGCGATACCAATCGAAGATTTCGCACAAACAACTAGGAAACAAACTGACTTGTGGCACAACTTCATTCCAGACTAACGATTAAAGATCACCTGCGTGAAACCCAGCTATTTACTAATCGCATTGTTTCATTCGTGATCATCATAACGATTTTAACCTTAGTACTGGTATCAAGAATGATTTATTTACAAGTGATGAGCCATGAACACTTTACCACCTTGTCGCAAAACAACCGCGTTAATATCATTCCCGTACCACCGCCTAGAGGCTTGATTTACGACACAAACGGGGTTGTTTTAGCACAAAACCTTCCCTCATTTACCCTAGAACTCATTCCAGAAAAAATTGCAAACATTAGCGCAACGATTACGCGCCTGAAAGAATTCATTGACATCAAGCCCTCAGATATAAAACGGTTTAACAAATTAAAACGTCGCCGCTCCAACTTTAAAGCAGTGCCTCTGCGGTTTCGACTCAATGAAGAAGAAGTTGCCCAGTTTTCTGTACGCCGACACAAATATCCCGGAGTAGATATCAATGCGCAGCTCATTCGCCACTATCCCCACGGTGAGATAGCAGTGCATGCACTCGGCTATGTGGGAAGAATAAATGAAGCCGAAGCGCAACGCATGGATACCGCCAATTACAAGGGCACGAGTCATATCGGTAAAAACGGCATCGAGAAATTTTACGAAAAACGGTTGCATGGCACCGTGGGGTATAAAAAAATTGAAACAAATGCACAAGGACGCATTATCCGCGTATTGGAAGAACAACGCCCTATTCCTGGACAAAACATTTACCTGAATTTAGACATTGAACTACAGAAAACCGCAGAAAAAGTTTTAGCCAATCAAAAAGGCTCTATTGTCGCCATTAACCCTAATACCGGTGCAGTTTTAGCCCTGGTTAGCATGCCAGGATTTGATCCCAATCCTTTTGTAAATGGCATTGACTCAAAGACCTATGCCGCACTCGCTAACTCGAATGACAAACCTTTGTTTAATCGGGCCATCAAAGGCAGTTATCCTCCAGGCTCTACCATCAAGCCGATAATAGGACTGGCCGGATTAGAATACGATGTTATTCACGGCACAACACAAATAAGCTGCCCGGGCTGGTACCGGCTTAAAAATGACCCCCATAAATATCGCGACTGGAAAAAAGAAGGGCATGGCGAAATGACCTTGCTGGGCGCGACCCGAGAATCTTGCGACGTGTATTTTTATGATTTAGCACTTAACCTGGGGATCGATCGAATTCACGAGTTCATGGCTTATTTCGGGCTTGGGAGAAGAACAAATATTGATCTTTTTGGCGAAACATCTGGTTTATCACCCTCAAGAGAATGGAAAAAACGCGTAAAACACGAGATATGGTATCCGGGAGAAACCCTCATATCAGGCATCGGCCAAGGTTTTAATCTCACCTCTCCGCTACAACTCGCCGTCGCAGCCGCAACCCTGGCAAACAACGGGACGATACTACGCCCAAGGCTTGCGCACTCTGTCGAAGACGGACTCACCAAAGAAAGAACGTTATTCCAAACCATTACCGTTGGCACAGTACCGATTAATAATCAAGAAAACTGGAAATATATCATCGAAAGCATGAAACGCGTTGTACATAGTCCACGTGGAACCGCACGCTCAATCAATAAAAATTTATCTTATACCATCGCCGGCAAAACCGGGACTGCTCAGGTATTTGGCATCAAACAAGATGAAGAATATGTGAAAGAAGATATTCAGGTACATTTACGAGACCACGCATTATTCATCGCTTTTGCACCGATTAAAGACCCGCAAATTGCTATTTCGGTGATTGTTGAGAACGGTGGCAGTGGTGGCAGCGTAGCCGCCCCCATCGCACGCAAAGTCCTTGATCAGTATTTATTGAGAAAGAAAAAATCATGAATTCTCTGCACAGCAACAGCAACTGGGGAGAACCGGGAAGAAGCAATACATCTTTACTGCAAAACTTACATGTTGACTGGCCATTGCTCGCAGGCATTTTAATTTTAACAATGGTAGGCCTCGCAGTGCAATATAGCGCCAGTGGACAAGAATGGCCGGTGGTCGTTCGCCAAATGGTTATGCTCGCCATCGCATTTATTGCCATGCTCGGCGTGTCTCAAATTTCTCCACGCCACATCGAACTATGGACACCTTGGGTTTATGGCCTCGGCATCGTGTTTTTGATCTCGGTCATCTTATTCGGAGACACTGGGAAAGGCGCGCAACGCTGGCTTGATCTCGGATTATTCCGTTTTCAACCCTCGGAAATTATGAAAGTAGCCGTTCCGATGATGGTTGCTTGGTACTTATCACAAAAAAGCCTGCCTCCAAGCCCGATAACCATACTTGTCTCGTTGCTCATTATCATTGTGCCTTTTGCATTAATCATCAAGCAACCCGATTTAGGCACGGCTTTGCTCGTCGGCAGCGCGGGCATATTTGCACTCTTTCTAACCGGCATTAGCTGGGGGCTTATTCTCGGTTTTTTCGCACTGCTCGCAGCAATTGCACCAATAGCCTGGTTTTACGGAATGCACGATTATCAACGCCAACGGGTGCTCACCTTTATTAACCCCGAAAATGATCCCCTGGGTGCGGGCTATCATATTATTCAATCAAAAATAGCGATTGGCTCTGGCGGTGTCTATGGCAAGGGCTGGCTTAACGGCACCCAGTCGCAATTAGATTTTTTACCCGAACGATCCACTGATTTCATCTTTGCGGTATTTGCAGAAGAATTTGGCTTAATTGGCGTTTTATTACTCTTAACGCTCTACCTTTATATTATTTTTCGCGGACTCACTATTGCATATCAAGCTCAAGACGTGTTTACTCGCTTACTCTCCGGTAGTTTGATATTGACATTTTTTGTTTATATTTTAGTGAATATTGGAATGGTAAGTGGTTTACTACCGGTAGTTGGAGTCCCTCTTCCATTAATTAGCTATGGAGGCACATCAATGGTAACGCTGATGGCGGCCTTTGGCTTGATTATGTCCATCCAAACCCATAGAAAACTATTAACCAGTTGAGTTGGAGATTATTGATCAACATGCATTACTTAAAACCTCAGCACCTGTTATTCTGCTGTTTATTTCTAATTCACACGAGTGTCTTTGCGGCCTCTGAAAGAGTGATTGACTCCCCTATTATAAAGTCTTTCATCGACGACATGGTGGTAAAACACCAATTCGATAAACAGGAACTAACGGCCTTATTTTCCAAAGCAAAAAAACTCCCTAAAGTCATTAAAAGCATAAACCGCCCAGCGGAAGCGTTACCCTGGCACCGCTACCAAAAGATATTTGTTAAAAATAAACGCATCGAGCAAGGCGTCGAATTCTGGAAACAAAACCAGTCCACCTTAAACCGCGCGGAAAAAAAATACGGTGTGCCCGCAGAAATTATCGTTGCGATTATTGGCGTTGAATCGCGCTACGGTAAACACAAGGGGGCTTATCGCATCGTCGATTCTTTATCGACACTCGGTATCGACTACCCTCGACGCAGCAAATTTTTCCTTAAAGAACTTGAAAATTTGCTACTCTTGTCGAAGGAAGAAGGATTTGATGCGCTCGAATTAATGGGTTCATACGCCGGTGCGATGGGTAAACCGCAATTCATTGCCAGCAGTTATCGCCACTATGCGGTAGACTTTGACGGCGATGGAGTGCGTGACCTATTGAATAATACGGATGATGCGATTGGCAGTGTCGCTAACTATTTTCGGAAACATGGCTGGAAATCAAACAAGCCCATTACCTTTCCAGCAACAATCAACGGAAAAAAATATACCCAAATTTTAGATAAAGGCATCAAACCCAAAACGGCCATTAGCCAAGCCGCAGAGTATGGCATAGCATATAATGCAGCAGACTTAGCCCCAAAAAATGAATTTGCACTCATCGAATTAATGCAAAAAAATGGCGGCAAAGAGTACTGGATCACACTGAATAATTTTTATGTCATCACACGCTATAACCATAGCGAACTTTATGCAATGGCCGTTTTCCAACTCGCTGAATCTATAAAAAAATTAAAGCTCAACCCCGCTTAGAACACGGGTATAGATTGACGATACTCTCGCGCCATACTGCGAACCTAAAACAATGCCAATAACTCACCTAAATTAACCCAGTCAATGAGAACAAGTATTGCTATCTCGATTGTCGGCATCCTATTACTCAACGGATGTGCATTAGAGCAAAGAAAAGACGCTGCGCCTACGAACCCTCCTGGTGGCATTTTAAACACGCCCAATGCAATCCCCAAAAATGAACCTTTGAGCAAATATGGCAATCCTGAATCATACGTCGTATTTGGCAAACGTTATTATGTAAAGACATCGAGCCAAGGTTACAAAGAACGTGGGGGGGCGTCTTGGTATGGCACAAAATTTCACGGTCAAATGACTTCCAGCCAAGAACCCTATGACATGTATAAAATGACAGCTGCGCATAAAACACTCCCCCTACCCACTTATGTCAAGGTGCAAAATCTGCAAAACGGCAAATCGGTGATCGTACGCGTCAACGATCGAGGCCCGTTTAAAGCGGGCAGAATCATTGACTTATCTTATACGGCCGCCGCCAAGCTCGACATGTTAAAACAAGGTACCGCAGAGGTGGAAGTTAGCGTCATCAATCCGCATAATCACAGTTCAACCCACAGCAAACACAATGGCAATACCTTATTTGTGCAAGTAGGTGCCTTTATTAGCAAGAACAACGCACATTTATTGCAAACTAAACTGAGCCAGGCGAAATTTCAGAGTAAAATACAAGCGGCTGAATCTGCTATCGCCCAAGAAAAAATTTATCGAGTCAGACTAGGCCCCTTTAAAAACCGAACTAAAGCAGACGCTACGGTGCAACAACTTATCGCCCTAGGTATCGCCGAAGCAAAAGTAGTTATCGATTGAAAACACAGGTAAGCACATTGAAAAAAACCATATTTTTATGCCTAAATCTGTTGGCCATCGCACTGATCTTCAGCGCAACAGCCAATGCTGCGACACCATCACCCCCTAAATTAAAAGCAAAAGCTTATATTCTTGTCGATTTCAACAGTAATGAAGTCATTGCTGAATTAAAAAGCGATCAAAAAGTAGAGCCTGCCAGTTTGACCAAGATGATGACCGCATATGTTGTTGAAAAGGAGTTATCACAGGGCAATATTAAGCTAACGGATATGGTTAGAATCAGCGAAAAAGCCTGGCGCATGAAAGGCTCTCGGATGTTTTTAGAAGTTGGCTCAAGAGTCTCCGTGGATGAACTAATGAAAGGCATTATTATCCAGTCGGGTAATGACGCCAGTGTGGCACTCGCCGAACACATCGCTGGAAGTGAAGAAGCTTTTGTCTCGCTGATGAACGAATATGCACGAATTCTTGCAATGAAAGATACTCATTTCGTCAACGCAACGGGCTGGCCACACAAAAAACATTTTACAACACCACGAGATTTAGCGGTCTTAGTAGCCGCTATTATTCGTGAATTTCCGGAGCATTATGCCTGGTACTCAGAAAAAGAATATACCTACAATGGCATTCGCCAATTCAATAGAAACAAACTTTTGTGGCAAGACACCTCGGTAGACGGGATAAAAACAGGTCACACCGAAGCAGCAGGTTTCTGTCTTGCTGCTTCTGCCAAAAAAGGCGATATGCGACTTATCTCTATTCTCCTAGGGGCTAAAAGTGAGACCGCGCGTACCACAGAGTCACAAAAGTTATTAACCTTTGGCTTCCGGTTTTACGAAACACACAAACTCTATGCGGCAAACCAACCCTTAACCACGGCCAGAATCTGGAAGGGCGAAAGCGAGCTTATCTCTCTAGGTTTAGAAGAAGATTTATATATTACCATTCCCCGTGGAAGCTACAGTGCATTAAAAGCCACAATGAGCATTGACAAACAAATTATCGCACCTGCTACCAAAGGCAAGGTTTATGGCAGCGTCAATATAAACCTTAAACAAGAACCTTTTAAAGCACGCGATCTTATTGCGCTAAAAAATGTCAAAAAAGGTGGCTTAATGAGCAGTTTATTTGATGAAATTCAGATGCGCCTCGAATAACCACTAACACTAACAACGATTATCCTATGTCATATATCTATCTCAATGGCGACTTTCTGCCACAAAATGAAGCTTTTGTTTCTGTATTAGATCGAGGATTTTTACTCGGAGATGGAATCTATGAAGTCATTCCCGCATTCAATGGAAAGTTATTTAGACTTGCGGAACATCTACGGCGCTTGCAGCAAAGCCTGGATGCAATCCATCTGCAAAACCCTCTGAGCAACAACGATTGGGAACACATCTTAAAGCAACTCATCGAAAAAAATGGCGGCGGAGAATTATCAATCTACCTGCAGATTACCCGCGGCGTTGCTCCACGCGACCATGTATTCCCGAAAAACACCCAACCAAGTATTTACGCAATGAGTAGTCCTATCGAGCCAGTTAAGGCTACAAGCCTGCAAAAGGGGGTCAGCGCCATCCTATTAGACGACCCTCGCTGGCAACACTGTCACATCAAAGCAATTAGCCTACTGCCTAACGTATTATTAAAACAAGAAGCCGCTGAACAGGGCTGTACAGAAGCTATATTAATCAAAGACAATCTATTAACCGAAGGCGCCGCGAGTAATATCTTTATCGTTAAAAATAACTGCGTAAAAACACCGCCAAAGTCTCAGTACATTTTAGGCGGAATTACGCGTGACTTAACCATAGAGCTTGCCTTGAAGAATAATATTGATTGCCAAGAAACCGCGATATCCAAAACCGACTTACTCGATGCCGATGAAATTTGGCTCAGTAGCTCTACCAAAGATATCCTCGCAATCACCCAACTCAATGGACAAATAATAGGCTCAGGACTGCCTGGCCCGATGTGGCAAAAAATAAGCAAAATATATCAAACATTCAAAACCCGCTTAAAGTAAATGCATTTTTGTCGGGTATTGCCGCTTGATAAATAAGCAGAATGGCTCCATATTGTTTTTACGATAGGTAACCTTAGCCCCGCAATATAACCATGGACAAACAATCAACTGAAACGCTTTTAAGCTTCCCCTGCAGCTTTCCGATCAAAATAATGGGGCAAAACTCTGATGAATTTGCAACAGCCGTATTCTCCATTATCAAGAAACACAGTCCTGGTCTGCAAGAATCTGCCGTCAAAACCCGCGCAAGTAAAGCTGGAAAATACCTGGCTATTACGGTAACCATTATGGCCCAAAACCAAGCACAACTCGATCAGATATACATCGAGCTATCGTCACATAAGCTGGTCACAATGGCTTTATAATTCGGCTAATAGGCATGATTATAAAAGACCTGGGCTTACAAGACTATTTAGCGGTTTGGGAGGCCATGAAAACCTTCACTGAAGAGAGAAGTAAACAAAGCCCTGACGAAATCTGGTTCGTTGAGCATCCACCGGTTTATACCCAAGGTCGCAACGGTAAAGCAGAGCATTTACTCTCCACCCATCATATTCCGGTCATCCAGGTAGACCGTGGTGGCCAAGTTACCTACCACGGCCCGGGGCAAATAGTCATGTATTTACTGATCAATATTCGGCGTATCAACAAAGGTGTTCGGCATGTCGTCCACAGCATGGAAAAAGCCGTGCTCGATACCTTAAACGACTATGCTCTAGATGCTTCGCTGAAGGGAAATGCGCCAGGCGTTTATATTCACGAAAAAAAAATCGCTCAATTGGGTTTGCGGGTAAAAAAACACTGCACCTACCATGGCCTTAGTTTGAATATTGATATGGATTTAAGGCCTTTTACAGGCATCAACCCTTGCGGCTATCAAAATTTGGAAGTGGTACAATTAACGGACTACATAAACCCTGTTTCAATTGCAAAAATAAAAACCCAATTAACCCAATACGTGCTCAAACACTTAGATCATCCCGAAAAAACACCGGTATTGCCATGGGAAAAAAATAATGAACGCCACTAATAGACCTAAAACAAGCCCCAAAATAGCGGGACAAAAACAACGTGGCAAAGAGAAAGTCGCCCGCATCCCCATTAAAGTAGTCCCCACCGAAAAACCCCTGAGAAAACCGGCGTGGATTCGCGCCAAATCAGCCGGACACCCGGCCGTAGCCCAACTAAAATCTATCTTGCGAGAAAACCAACTGCATACCGTATGTGAAGAAGCCGCGTGCCCAAATTTGGGTGAATGTTTCAGCCATGGAACCGCAACATTTATGATAATGGGTGATGTATGCACTCGCCGATGCCCTTTTTGTGACGTTGCACATGGCCGCCCTTTGCCACTAAACCCCCAAGAACCTAACCACCTGGCACAGACCATAAGTACCATGCATTTAAATTACGTTGTCGTCACCTCTGTCGACAGGGATGACCTCAAAGACGGCGGCGCAATACATTTTGTCGATTGCATACGTGCCATACGTCAACAATCCCCACGCACAAAAATCGAGATCTTGGTTCCCGATTTTCGTGGTCGTATGGACATCGCATTAAACATAATGCAGCAAGCACCACCTGACGTATTTAATCATAACCTGGAAACCATACCACGCCTCTACAAAAAAGCCCGCCCTGGGGCAGACTATGCACACTCTTTAAAACTTATCCAACAATTTAAAAAAAACCATCCTGATGTGCCCACTAAATCAGGTATCATGCTAGGCCTGGGTGAAGAACTAGCTGAAATAAAAACCGTTTTACGCGAACTACGTGCGCACGATTGCGATAGACTTACCTTGGGTCAATACTTGCAGCCCAGCAAACATCATCTTGCTATTGATCGATTTGTGACTCCACAAGAATTTGATGAACTCGCAATTTATGCAAGCCAAATAGGTTTTTCAAATGTAGCCAGCGGCCCCATGGTGCGTTCCTCCTACCATGCCGACTTGCAAGCTGCAGGGGAAAAAATCCGTTAATTCAAATTTTAAATCAATTGCAAACTTGAGCACCAAAGGCCGGTGCTTTTTTGTCTGCGTTGACACAGAAAACCATCTAAATACTTATCAGGAGCACGCGTGAACATAACAAAATGGATTCTAAGCACCACCTGCATGTTAATCGTCTCAGCTCCCGTATTCTCCCAAGAAAACTCCAGCCAATGCGTTGCCATTGGCAGCTGGGTAGACACCAATGATCGAAAAACCAAAACTAACTTAGCCATATTTAATCAGCTTAAAAAGCAACAAGTCATATTACTCGGTGAAGACCATGACAATGCAGAACATCACCGCTGGCAACTTCATACCATCGCCCAACTTTATGCCAAGCAAGCCAAACTTGCGATTGGTTTCGAAGCCTTCCCACGCGCGACACAGGGCTTGCTTGACCAATGGGTAAAAGGCGAATTAAATGAAAAAGATTTTCTTGACGCCGTAGACTGGAAAACAATCTGGGCCTATGATCCCCAATACTATATGCCTATGCTGC
>CAZWUO010000035.1:0-23435 GCA_964636675.1 uncultured Ectothiorhodospiraceae bacterium | reverse complement strand
AGGGTGGATAAGTGAAACGCATCCACCATCTTAACCTAAGGACAGAAGGTGGATGCGCTATGCTTATCCCTATATGGACTCACCCCTAATTTCAAAACTTTTCGGCATAGATTCACGAATATTTTGTTAATCTGTAAATAAGATTCGACTGCACCCATATATCCGGCCTGTTTATGGATATCTTTATGTTCCTGGCCCCAATGGAAATACGCTCTTCCATGTGCTAATCACCCTATCGGCTTCTAAGAGCCCGAGGATAAGACAGTGTACATAGAAGGCGGTCTTACCTATTTACCCATTAACGACTTTGCTCGCAATCGTTTACTACCGGTGCTCGTTTTAAATATTACCTATTTAATTTGTTTTGTTAAGCGGCAATTTTATATTCACTTTGATACTTAAGTAACGCCCATACTTTTCGCGCCGTCTTATTTGCTTGCGCCACTACTGCTTTGTTTTGGCCTCTGCGCTGTTCTATTTGCTTTAACCAAAGACTGTCTTTATCTTCTTTTTTATGCACGTGTTGCAAGACAGATCGACCTCCATGAATAAGTAGGGTTCTCAAGTAAGCATCACCTCGCTTACTTATTCCAAGTAATACACTTTTTCCTCCACTGGAATGCTGTCTAGGCACTAACCCAATATAGGCCGCCAACTCTCTTCCATTTTTAAACTGACTAATATCGCCAATATGGGCTACGAGTGCAGATGCTGTTATCCACCCGATTCCGGGTAAGGTCATCAATCGCTGACAGTCTGCATTATTCTTTGATGTTGCCATCAACTCCTTTTCTACCCGCTCATCGATCAAGAGCAAGTATTCATACCGTTCATAAAAATTACGCTTGGCTATATCACTGAGGTGCTCATTGTTTTCTTGCGCAATCACGTCGATTAAGCCCTTTCGCAACTGTGTTATTCGTTTCGGTAACACACATCCATACTCTGACAATAATCCACGAATTTGATTAACCAGCGCTGTTCTATTCTTTACCTTTTGAGACCTTATGCGGTGAAGCATCAGTATATCTTGTTTTTGCACCAACAAATCTCATACTGGGTCTTGTGACTGCCTCGCATATGCCTGCGGCATCATTCGCGTCATTTTTGTTACCTTTGATATAAGGCTTTACGTGTTGTGGACTCATTAACCGTACCGTATGCCCGAGCTTAGTTAGCTCTCGCGACCAATAGTGCGAACTACCGCAAGCTTCTATCCCTATCAAACACGGCTTTAACTTTACAAAGAATCCTAACAATTTGGAGCGTTTTAGCTGACTTTGACAGACTAACTTCTCATTTTCATCAACAGCATATATTTGAAAAACATTCTTTGCTAAATCAATACCGCACGTTACTCTATTCATGATGGACTCCTAACTATTAACTGAATTTGATTAACCTTCATCTTTCAGTTTGGCTCATTTGAAGCCGTTTTGTTAGTGAGTCCATCCCATTACCCTACATGACTAATTTAGACTCTTTAAATCAATTTTATTGACTCATAAGTAAGAAAATATACGCACAAATTTCAATACGTCAAGTTTAATTTCCATAATAAATTCCTGGCTGTTTTCATCAAGATTCATTTATTAATAGCTAGTTACTTCTTCCGTTTTGGTAAATACCAAATTTCCAACACCTGAATAAAAAGTGTTTTTCATACAACTTAAAACATTAGATTCGATATGTTCGCCAATAATTATTACAAATAGAAATTCATCGAAATTATTGCTTGTGAGGTGAAAACTGGATGGAATAGTGAACTGCGGAGAGGAGGTTTGAGTAGCGACAAGATGGCTAAGAAAAAAAGGGAAGCGTCCTCTTTAAGGCCAGACTCTGTTGACGTTATCTGCGTTTAAATAGTTTGACAAACTGCCTCAGAGAATGTTGATTCGCCCGCAAAATTATATGCGGTAATACTGAAACATGCTCTCGCGCCATCTTTAAGCAGTAAATCTCGTCCTGCGTTAAAGCTCACCGATGGCGCAATAAGATTAAAGTCGGGATTATTGACTCTGATAGTTTTAAAATGTTGGGGTGAGTTCAGGCTTAGCTCAAGGTAGATATTATAACCGAGCACCCTGTCCTGTATTGGGTTTGCATCCCAGCTTAGGGTTAGTATTACCGTGTCGGCACACGTTCCGCAACCCACATCTACGGTGACTGAGGCCACTGAAAAGTCTTTATCCTTGTCGGTGACTCTATAGGTAAATGTATCGTTACCAAAAAAGCTTCCATCAGGGACATAGGTAATGCGATTGCGACTAATACTTGCAGACCCACGAAGCGTACTAATATCTTCAAACGTAACGGTTACTGGCTTATCCTCAAGAGAACGATCATTCCCGAGGACCATAATCTGCACAGATGCATTATCCGTTGTTGATGCAAAATCTGGCTTAGCAAATGGCGTCGCACCGCTAGACCCTTGCTTGCTGGATTGTATACCCGCTTGTTCTTCATTTTGCAAAAAACCATCGCAAGCCATAAGCGTCAATAATAAGGTAGCCAGCAAAATAATTTGTTTACATTTTCTTAGCTTTGCCATATTTGCATATCAAACCTTTTTGTCGGCCCCAATTTTTGGCTTGTAACACATAGTGAATTCACTTTTTTATTTGGCGACTGCGTTGAAATATATTTGCCAAATCAATATTAAAATATCTCAGACAGGCTAACAAAATAAAAACGGCGCCAGCTTCATCAAGGTTTCCAATAAAGGGAATATTATCGGGAATTAGTTCGAATATTCCTGCACCAGGATTAAGAATGTAAAAAACAGATAATATCCCTAATAAAGCGACTAATACGGGTTTCATTTTATTGACCTCGGGGACTTACCTACGGGTATTTTTAATGGTATGCAGTGGCGTTTTTATTTCTTGCTTGCGCGCATTAGCATCTCTAAATGGCTTGTTCAACGCAATACATTCAATAACGTCTTGAACCCCCACTTTTCCAGTTACCGGAGAATTAATCCAAACATGTCGCGCAGCTCTAGCAGCCATGCCGACACTATTCATTTCTACGATGACAATATAATGCAAAGAATCAGATGCGGACACGTAACACTTAAAGCTACTCGCCTTAGCATGGGCAAAGGATGCAATGAATAGCGAAAAAAATAACAACAAACTTAAAAGAATATTTTTCATTTAAAAAACCCATTAAATTTCGTCCTCTCCCGCATCATATTGGGAGTCGACATTATTATAATCCAATATTATCACTGGTAAGCAATAGATTTTTCATTGTGATAATAGGCATCAAATGCTGCGCAGCATACAAGCTGTTTCTACAGGATAACCCTTGATATGTCCAGCGGGATTTATTGGACTGATTTGCTATCCGAAAAGAGTTTCTCAGCTTTCCGCTGAGCTATTCGTCAAATAATCTATCGCAAGCTGACACTTATTCTGCGCTGCCTGCTGTAGCATTTTCATACCTGCCTTTTTATTTTTGGTCACACCACACCCTAACAAGGTCATTTTAGCCAGCTGATAATCCGCATTCAATAACCCTTCCTGCGCCGATTTACTAAACCATCTAAAAGCTTCTGCGTTATTGACCGGCATCCCATCACCCGTAACATGGATAATTCCTACATTATAGTATACTTCAGCCAAAGCCAGCTCTGCTTTAATAATTTGCTGCATATCCTCCGGATATTCAGCAGCTTCCCGATGACGCATCGGCATGGCCAGCTGATGCAGCTGTTCATCGTCTAACTCTACTGGAGTCAAACTGAGTTCTTGTGGCAAACTGTGTGTTAGAAAACCCAACTCATTCGTTGTTAACTCATCGGTTGCATTGACACTCATAAAATTGTAATTATTTTCTCTCGCTGTTGCTTCACACAGAAAGTGCTCTACTTGTGCCGAACTCATACCTAATGCAGCAAAACTTACGATAGATTTTTGCGTCGATTCCAGTTGTTCTTCAAATTGAGCTTCTTTGTCCTCAATCAAGCCACCGCTTAAAACATTTGTCTGATCATGCTGTTTATTATCCGTTGGCACAAACGAAGCGAGATGTTGTGGCGACAGTCGTTGCCGTAAAATCTCCCGTTCTGCTGTAAGCAATGGATGATGAGAGCTATTATTTGCGATGCGTCTTTGCCATACCACACACCAGACCAAGAAGAAAAAAGAACCGCTAATGATAGCAATAAGCACCAACTGTGCTTGACTCAAATTATTGAAAATTAAGATCGATTTTTTTGTATTTTGTAAAATGGGGACTGCTCTAGACTGCATCAATAATGACTCAACAACGATGTGATTTTTTTTTGCGAGCTCATGCCCTGTCGCTGCTGCCAAACCATACCAAATTAATGCTTCATGTAGATTTTTTTCCACACCACGCCCGCGCTCGAACATAACACCTAACAAATACAATGAAACAGCGTTAAATTTTCTAGCGGATTGTTTTAACCAAGAAACCGCAATGCTTCCATTATTCAACACGCCCTCAAACTCATTACTCCATAATAGCAAATAATTTTTTGCAAGATCATATTCTTGCGCTGCCGACTGACGTATCCACACTAATCCCTCTTGGGCATCTTGATTAACGCCATAACCAATGATATGTAATACACCTAGCGAAAACTGCGCCTCCTTATTGCCACTTCGCGCGGTTATCAATAGGTTTGTCGCAAGTTGCTTATCTATGTTATTACCAGCAATATAATTCGTAAAAATAGGTGCCAATCTTAGATGGGATGGCAAGGTCAAACGCGTTATCTCTGGAACATTCTTACGCGAGACTGGCAAACGTTTTTTATGCCTATCCTCTGCTAAGCTTTCTAATGCACTGAGTTTGCCCTCGAGCAAACTCAGTGCTCGCGGTTCGTCATCTGGCAACAGCAAACGCAGCGGTTGGAGCAACTCTGTCATATTCGGTAATTCAGTATTCGCTACATCATATACCTCTTTAATCAGATACTCGGCAATACGACTGCCATTTTCTGCGGACTCCCGAATGAGTGTTATGCCGTCAACCAAGTTTTTTGCGCTACCTAAATCCAATAACGCCAACATACCTAATCTGAGCTGCGCCCCTTCGTGTTGTTGCTGACTGGCTTTTTGATACCATTTTACGGCGTTATTGTAATCGCGCTTAACACCATTACCCACTTCATACAAATACCCTAATTGATATTGAGCCTCAGCATCACCCGCCTGCGCATCCGCTAAGTACCAGGTAACAATCAATGAATCGGTCGCCGTTGCTGACTTGAGCATTGTCGCTAAGCGATTTGCAGCCTCTCTATGCCCACCGTCTGCACTCCGTTGATAATAAATCTCTGCTTGCAATAAATCTTGATTAACGCCCTCTCCCCGCTCATACATATGACCTAGTAAATATGCAGCATCCACATTGCCGATACGCGCTAAAGGTCGCAGCAGAGTCACCACTTCCGCAAACTCCCCAGCAGTATAAGCTATGCGTGCATCATCCAGATCACTCGAATGCACGATTGGCTGCCAAATTAACACTAATGGTATACACCAGCACAAATGCCAATAATGGATACGTCTAAAGAGTCTTGTCATAAAGAAACACTATAGAAAATCTAGGCCAGGACAAACTTAACCTTACTTTTTGGGTTTTAAGCCAGTATCAACTGCACTTCTTTTAATCAATGCCAACACCTCTCAATACGGTGTAAAAATCGCAAACAAAAAACCAGCCAACGGCGAATTCGAGAAACAGAGTAGTTGCTTATGAACCTTATTTACTTATTAATATTGACGTTTAGTATTGCTGATGCAAACGCAGCGGATAAGACCAATGAGATCACCTTATTCAGCGCATCGATCAAAGGCAAGCTAAGCGTGGTAAAAGAACAACTCGCTGCGGGGGGAGAAGTCAATGTGCTCGATAATGCGCAACGTACCCCACTAATGCATGCGGCACAACACGGCCATACACAGGTTTGTGCCGAGCTTATCGCTAGCGGAGCAAACATTGAACAGCGAGACCCGCGCGGAAAAACAGCTCTGATTTGGGCTGCGTGGAGCGGATATCCTGATGTCGTGCAATTATTGCTGGAAAAGGGTTCAGATATTAACGCTCTCGACGCCCAGGGACATAATGCGCTTTTTTGGGCGGTGAAACGCGACTACCCAGCGGTAGCTGCTTACCTGCTAAACCAAGGCGCCAACGCTAATATTAGAAACAAGCACGGCATAACTCCGCTTATCATGAGCATTCAACGACACAAGCTAAGCCTTGCGCAAACCCTACTAAAGTCAGGCGTAGATCCAAATTTAGCGGATCAATACGGGCGCACCGCATTAACCTATGCGATTAAGCTGGGTAATAAAAATATGGAAAGCATTCTGCTCTCACAATCGCGGATTGCCGAAGTAAGCGATACCGAGGGACATACCCTCTTACACACTGCGGCACTCCATGGCAGGAGCGATTTAATTCACACCTTGCTGATTAAGCAAATCGATATCAACGCGCTTACCCTATCCGGCAATACGGCACTCATGCTGGCAAGTTACAAAAAATACAACATCGTCATACGCATATTGGCCAATAAAGGAAGCAAGCTCAATGTACAAAATAAATTAGGCAACACGGCATTGCATCTCGCCGCAAATAGCGACGACGAGCAAGCTGTATTCGGATTAATTAAAGCGGGGGCCAGACATGATATACGTAATAAACTGAATGAATTACCGATTGATATCGCCAGAAATAAAAGACGACCTAGAATTGTAAAACTGTTGCAAAAGGTTGCCAAATAGAAATATTTGCGTCAGATTAAGATCAACAATAATCCTATAATCCGCAGTTGATCTGCTCACATTAGAGGGTAACTCGCTTCAAGAAGACAGTGAAAAAGCTGCACAAAAACCAAAAAAGTGATAGCGACGATGCGGTTCGTAAGATTATCTACAAATTTAAAATGACCGGCCAAGCCACCTACTGGCTTATCGCGTTGATGCTATTAATGCTGGGTTCCCACAAAAATTTTTAGCGTGACCTCAAACGTTAACCCATATTGCGCCATCCTAAATTCTGCAAGTACGATTATTTAATGTACTAAAACAACCTATTTAAATAAAAATTTTCTACTATACTGACACGACGAAAGTAACTCTAAAATAGCTTTCTTTTAAATTATTGAAAAATAAAGAGTGCTATTATATTAGACTTTCACTTGCATGTTAGTATTTCCTGCTAAAACAGTAAGTAGAAAAACGTACTTCTTAAATAATATTTATTTACAAATTGAGGCGTGGAATTTCACGAGATATTATATGGAAATTCGCTCTCTTTAGTTTGGAGTGTCTGAATTAAAAAACACGGAAGTTATTATGTTCACCTTCCTAAGAAAATCATTACGTGCACATTAATAAATAACCAATAACCAATAACCAATAACCGAAAGGTATCCACAATGGCTTATTATTCTGTCACCAAATATTTTATTTTTCTCTTCATCATGAGCAGTTTGCTGACAGGCTGTTCATATTTTACCTCAGGGTTATTTATTGATGACAATCGCAATGCTGAAGTGTCATCAAAAGATTTATTCGATGACATCACCAATAAAATCGTCTATTTAGATCAAAACTGGGATGCCCAAGACAGTATCTGGTTTTACAATACCACCCAAGGCTCTAATTTAATGCCATATGCAATATTTTTGCACCTGGAGCAAGCAGATTCACTTGCGTTGTTTCGCAGCGTTGAAAATATGCGCCGATTTCGCTATTTAGTGCAATCACCTAATTACGCCAATCCTGATGGTTTGCCCGTTGGTTTTGTGAAGGATACTTATCAAGGTCAGGAATATATTGGTTTTACTTGTGCGGCTTGTCATACAACCCAAATAAATTATCAAGGTACCGGCATTCGAATCGACGGCGGGCCTGCAATGGCTGATATGGAAAGCCTGTTGCTTGCATTGGCCCCCGCGCTGCAAAGTAGCCTCGACGATACCACGAAATTTGAACGCCTAGCACGCCGTGTTTTAGGTGACGATTATGCGACAGAACAGCAGGCATTTCGCCAGAAATTACAACAGGTTTATGAATCCCAAGTATTCTACAATCAGTCTAATGCCCCAGTACACGGTGCGAAATTGGTGCACTATGGTTATTCTCGACTCGATGCGTTTGGGCGTATTTACAATCGCATACTCAGCCATCTAACACCGACTGATAAAGAAAACTTTAACCCGGCTAATGCACCGGTTAGTTATCCATTTTTATGGGACACGCCGCACTCAGATTTTGTACAGTGGAATGGGGTTGGGGATAATCGCGCGGAAGGAATTGCAGGAGTTCTCGGGCCACTCGGGCGCAATACGGGAGAGGTAATGGGTGTCTTCGCCACTTTTAATCTGCAAAGTGATGGAAAAGAAATCGGCTATCGATCATCCGTCAACAAATATAATTTAGAACGTTTGGAGCGCCATTTAAAAAAGCTTGAGTCACCACAATGGCCAGAAAACATCTTGCCAAAGATTGACCAAGTTTTAGCGGCTCAAGGCAAAGAGGTATATCGTGAATACCGTTGTGCCTGGTGTCATGGTGGCGGTGAAAGCATTATTCCCGCCTCAGCTGAGTTTGATCGTAGCGAAAAAAATCGCTTGATGATTACTCAGTTTGCGACAATGCCGTGGATAGCAAGCGATGTGCAAATGCAAAAAAATGCATTTACTTATAAAGGAAAAATGGGTTTTTTTGAGGGGGAAGCCATTAGCTTGGGTGGTAAGGAAAAATTTGGTGAAACTGCTGGGGTATTACCCGCGCTAACAAAATCTGCACAGGGCGTCATTATCGCCCCTGACTACGATAAATGGATTATTCGACGCTGGGCAGAGCAAGTCTTTTTATTCTTAAGAGCGCTTGCAGACAATAATATTCCACCGACACAGCGGCATAATGATTTTACGATTATCGCAAAAGAAACAACCATGTTGGAGGCTTATAAAGGTCGTACCTTGAATGGCATTTGGGCGACCGCACCGTATTTGCATAATGGCTCGATTGCCAATTTGTACGAGCTCTTTTTACCAGCATGTAGCGCAGCTGAAATTGCGCAAGGAAAAAAATGTCGCACCAATCGTTTTACCATAGGAAGTCGAGAATTTGATCCAGTAAAAGTTGGCTTTGTCGCAAAATCAAAAAACCAATACCCAGAACTATTTTTGTTCGACAGCACAAAACCTTCTAATAGCAATCGCGGGCATGAGTTCGCAGCCGGCATTACCTCAATCATTGAGCTTGATGCGAAAGGAAAACCGGTGCTCGATGATAGCGGCAAAGCAAAAAGTTTTACATTGCCACCTATTGCTGATCCTGATCGTCTTGCATTAGTGGAATATTTAAAAACTTTATAATGTCATTCCGTGGGTAGATATATAGTGAATTTTAGGCATCCTTTCATCTAAGGGAAATAGAATGAAACAAGCATTAATCATCATATTATTATTTGTTTTTTTATCAGGATGTGGACACAAGCCTCTTGAGGCCCCAGCCCCACCCGCCGCTGTTCGTGCCATACCGACGAATTGGACTGAAGCGCAACATGATCGAACTACGGCTAAAGCCTTGTATCTTGCTAAACATAATATTGCCTACGCTTGGTTTGCTAACTTCGCGTTCAGTGAAAGTGATGGCGTACCCTATATTTTACTCAAACTTTTGCCCGAAATCGCGCCTGAGTTTTGGGGCAGCGAAAATAATTTTCTGGACACAGTGGGACTATTTGTTGACGAGCGACAAGTGGACTATCCAGTCGCGCGTGGCATTGGAATCAGTGTGTTTGCTCGACAAGATAGACTAGGCAACATTGATTATGCTTCCTTTACCTGCGCAGCTTGTCATATAGGTCGCGTGCGTACTGATGATGGAAAGATCCATTATATTGACGGCGGTGTAAATACTGAATTCAATATTGTGAAATACCGAGTTAATGTCTATAAAACGCTGCAAAAAATAGTGGGTCAAGAAAAAGACCAAAATAAAAAGCAAGAATTGCTCGTCGCTGCTTTTCTCAATGCATTGCAATCAGTCCATGACAAGAATAAAAATTATTTCTATAAAAATTACAAAAACAAATGGGTAACACTTGACGCTGACTATGAAAAACAGCAAATCAAGCTATTTAAAAAAAATGCTGCCGCGACCATTATAAAATTTTTCAATCGCGCTGAAAATGAATATACAGGATATGCGGCGCTGTTGAATAAGAACTACAAAGGGTTTCAAATGGAGTCCTTAAACGGTTTTCCGGGTATGGCTGATGCCACAGGGATAAGTACGGTAAATGGTTATATTTCTGCGCAAAGCAGTTTTTTTGGCCGTCTATTTTCTTCTTTCATCCTACCACCTAAGCCCGGTATTACTGATTTCATGTCAGTCTGGGAGCAGGATAAACGCAAAGCGCAATGGGATGAAAGTCATGAGACATTAATAAATGGTGGCGGGCAATGGAATGGGAATATACCCATTCCGATGTACCGCAATTTAGCGGCTCAATTGACACTTGGCTTAGAAAATAGCGATATACGTGTCTCTGCATTTGGTGTGGAGCTATTAGATGGATTACCCGCAACGGTTTATCCTTTTGATGTCGATCTTCCGTTGGCAAAAAAAGGGCAGATGCTTTTTAAAGACAACTGCGCTCAATGTCATCAACCACATAATGGCAAAGTTTATGCTAACTTAGGGACTAACTTAGATCGTAGTTACGTAGTAAGTTGGCTCATCCGTAGAGCGGCCCTCGATGGATTTAACAAAATATGCTCGCCAACAACGAGTGTCATAATGGCAGGTCAAAAGGTTAAACCTTGTGCCGAGTTCGATGGTGTTTCTTTAGAAGGAAAACAATCCCTTATTATGTCACCCAATGACCAGCATCATGGCTACAACGCGCGGCCTTTAAGTGGTATTTGGGCGCAGGCACCTTATTTACATAATGGATCTATCCCCACCGTCTATCATTTGCTGGTGCCCGATGAACGACCTGATAAATTTGTTAAAAGTCGCTTGGATTATGATCAAGAATTGCTAGGCTTTTCGTGGCAACTTGCATCGTGGCAACTTGCGGACGCAGCAGACTCAGAAATGAAAGAAGGTTATTTGTTTGATACGAACAGCTTTCCGGCTTTTAGCAACACTGGACACGATAAAGATATCCAGGATGGGAGTCACACCTACCAATTAAATTGGTCAGAAGATAAAGATGGGGCGAAAGCAATCATCGAATATTTGAAAACACTATAGGGTCTATTGATATGAAATTATTAGAAATCAATATACGGCGTAGAAATAGACCGCTGCTAGCAGAGCGAAAGTTGCAGTTTTTCAGCGTTTTTCTGGTGATAACACTCATAATTTCCAGCCTTAGCATGGCTGCGGATCATGTGGATGGACCAATGACTATTGAGCATCCCATGGCTGATATTAGCGATTTATTTGTTTTTCCTAGCCCCAATAATCCAAAAAACCTGGTTCTCATATTAAATGTATACCCCTTTATACCCTGGAATGGACATTTTGCTGATCGTGTTACCTATAGCCTGATCGCAAAAAACGTAAAAATTGCGCACCAAGGTCAAACCAGCGCGTTTAAGCTGTTAGGTGAAGAAAAGCGCATCGATTGCACGTTTGTAACGCCTCATGGTAAAACACATTGGGCAAGCTGTGTATTTCCACACGGCGAATCTATGCGTTTTGAAGTCGACAAAAAGCAGGTTAAAGGAAAAGGCTTTCAGGTATTTGCAGGCCGCCGGGGTGACCCATTTTTATTTAATGCTAGCGGGTTTAAAAAACTCGTTAAAGAGGGCAAAATCCCACAAGCCGACGGCTCCAACGATATGAAACATCTGAATGTTTTGAGTCTTATTTTTGAAATTAATCTTGCACAGGTTTTTGGTCCGGGCGAAACTGACCTATGGGCAATCGCCGGTGAGACAACCACACGTGACAGTGTGAATAGTCCAGTGCGACGCATTGATCGTATTGGACGACCAGAATTAAGTAATGCACGCTTGGTCGCATTGAATAAACAAATCGATTTACGCGATTTATATAATGCACAAGATACCTTTGCCGTAGATCCTGACAGCTATGCTAAATTTCGCAAACGTACGCTTGAAAATATAAACTATTACGACGGTTTGGATAAAATAGTGGACTGGCTGCCCGCATGGCGTGACGCGCTGGCCGACATACTGCTAAATGACTTTCTGGTGGTCGATGTGAGCAAGCCAATGATCGTGCAAAGTTATTTTGATATAGAACGTTCCATGTTTCGAAATCAACCGCACACCCGAGCAGGTGGTCGTGTACCGGGGGATAACATCATCAATGCTTTATTTACCACAATGATTAATGGCGGCCATGGTAGAGAGATAGCAAATGGTATTTCAACCTATGGTGAACCTGCTATCGATCATTTTCCTTATTTAAGAAAACCCTATCGCAATCCAATTGCATTTTTTAAATCCTATTTAGCACGTCGTTCTGCCACAAAATTATCCTTGGAATAACGGAAAAAATCATGATACTTCCTCTAAAACCTATTGCTCATTCGACGATAAGGATAAGCACTCAGTAACAACCAACCTGCTAACGCCAGCGCCCAACTGCGGATTCTAGGTTCAACGAATGCCATGCCTCTCTTTTGCCCAAGGCCCACCAGTTTGCACCATAGCTGTGCTTAACAGCTGCTCATTCTGACGATAATATACATAATTATTCTTTATAATACATAGCATTACGTAAATGGCATATTATCTGCTATCGCATCTATCTTAACCATGAATAAAGGCCGTTTTTAATGCTGGATAACAGATTCAATATATTCAATTTAGGTAAACAAAATATACGTATCCTGCATTATACGTGGTTTGCTTTTTTCATGACCTTCGTGATCTGGCTAGGTTTAGGCCCGATGATGCCGTTTATCAAAGACGCTCTCGGCCTTACTGACCAACAAGCCAAAGTTCTATTAATTCTCAATGTTGCAATGACCATCCCGGCACGAATTGTCGTCGGCATGTTAGTGGATAAACTCGGCCCTCGAATAATGTATTCCAGCATTTTAATTTTGGGAGGAATTATTAGTATCGGCTTCGCGTGGGCCGATAGTTATGAAAAATTGGCAATGCTGCGTTTTCTTAGTGGCTTTATCGGCGCTGGTTTTGTAGTGGGTATTCGCATGATTGGCGAATGGTTCCCGGCAAAACAAACCGGGCTTGCCCAAGGCATATATGGCGGATGGGGTAATTTTGGCGCGGCAGGTGCCGCAATGACCTTGCCGTTTATTGCCATTAACATCGGTGGCGAAGATGGATGGAGAATTGCGCTCACCGTAGCCAGTATCGCGGCAATTCTTTATGGCATCATCTATTACTTCATTGTAAAAAATACGCCCAAAGGTTCGACTTACTTTAAACCTAAAAAGTCAGGCGCGATGGAAATAACTTCCGGTAAAGACCTCGCCCTTTACATCCTCATGAACATTCCCTTATTTCTAGCCTTAGGTGTACTTACCTGGAAGCTCTCACCGAATAATATGGGCATGATCGATCAGGCTATGACCTACTTCATCTATGCAAGCTTGGTGTTGCTTTATTGCATTCAAGTCTGGAAAATTTGGCAAATTAATAGTCATGTGTTGAAAAAACCCGTTCCCATCATGCATCAATACAAGTTCAAACAAGTGGCTATTTTAGACTGGGCCTATCTCGTTACGTTTGGAACAGAGCTCGCGGTGGTGTCCATGCTGGCGATGTTTTATGTCTCTTGGTTTAATATTCCCAATATAACCGCAGCACTTTTAGCCGGTATTTATCCCTTTATTAATTTATTCGCGCGCCCTGGCGGCGGCTGGATTAGCGATATCATTGGTCGCAAGTTAACGCTTATTATTGTGTTTGCCGGTATTACCGCTAGCTTTCTTGTCCTCGGTTGGGTAGAAAAATCTTGGCCTGTTTGGGCCGTTGTTGGCATTACTATTATAGCCGGCATCTTTTCTAAGGCAGGCTCAGGTGCGGTTTACGCAATGGTGCCCTTGGTTCAGCGACGGATGACAGGCCAAATTGCCGGAATGGTGGGTGCATTTGGAAATGTTGGTGCCGTCATGTTTTTAACCGTGAACTCAATCGTTGACTATGATCAGTTTTTTTTAGTGATTGCACTGGTTTCTGGCTTTGTATTTTTACTCATTCTTTTCTTTTTGGAAGAGCCTAAAGGACAAATCGCGGAAACACTACCAGATGGAACCGTGCAGATGATCGACGTAAAATAGACCTTTTTTATCACCCAAGAGACACTTCACTTTGTTTCTCTTTTTTTAAAAATTTTCCATACGACGGTATGGATTTAACCAACAAAACGAAACAATATTATGCTTAGCATCCGTTCTGGCCAGTGCAGTGAAAAGGGTATCAAAGAATCCAATGAAGATTTCTGCGGAATTCATATCCCGAAAGAACCTTTGCTCACCACTAAAGGTGTTTCTGTCGTCATCGCCGACGGCGTCAGCAGTGCAGAAGCGGGACGTATTGCGGCGGAGTGCTGTGTGAATGGTTTTCTCGGTGATTATTACAGCACTTCCGAAGCATGGACGGTGAAAAACTCCGGGCAACGAATACTCGGCGCACTAAATCGCTGGCTTTATGGACGTAGTCAATCGTTCAGTTCTAATCAAGGCATGTTAACAACCTTAAGCGCCATCGTGATTAAATCGGCCACAGCTCATTTATTTCATGTTGGTGATTCACGCATTTACCGCCTGCGTGGTGACGACATAAAATGTTTGACCCGCGATCACCAACGCTGGGCAAGTACGGAAAAAGCATTTTTAAGTCGCGCAATGGGCGCTGATATCAGTGTAGAAATCGATTATCGAAGCGTTCCCGTTGAAGTCGGAGATGTCTTCATATTAACCACTGACGGGGTGCACGAATATCTTGATGATAAAACCTTGGTCGACATATATGCGTCTGAAAATATTAATTTAGAAAAAACATCACGCAATATCGTTACCCGCGCCCTCGAACAGGGAAGCAATGATAACCTAACCTGTCAAGTGGTACGCATCGAAAGCCTGCCCCACCAAAATGAAGAGGAGTTTTACAAGCAACTCACCGAACTACCATTCCCCCCAATGTTAGAGACCGGCCATATACTCGATGGTTACAAAATCATGCGCGAGCTACATGCTAGTAAACGCACTCAAGTCTACTTAGCAATGGATATGGAAACCGAAGAAAAAGTTGTCATTAAAACCCCATCGGTAAATTTTGAAGATAGCGCAGAATATATTGACGGATTTCTCAATGAAGAATGGGCCGGTCGACGAATTAATAATTTACACGTGCTCAAAGTCATAGAACCCAAACGACGTCGACGTTTTTTGTATTATGTCACGGAACACATCGAAGGACAGACCCTAGAACAATGGATGAGCGACAATCCCAGTGCCGACATTAAAGAAGTACGCCCAATCATCAAACAAATTGTTGCAGGTATCCGAGCCTTTCAACGCCAAGAAATGATTCATCAAGATTTGAAACCCGGTAATATCATGATAGACAAACATGGAACCGTCATCATTATTGATTTTGGTTCCACTAAAATTGCCGGAATTCAAGAAATCAATACACCGATTAATCACGGCCAGCTACTCGGCACTTACGATTATGCCGCGCCAGAATATTTTGCAGGCTATAGTGGCACGCATCAATCTGATATTTATTCTTTAGGCGTCATCGCCTATGAAATGCTCTGTGGAAAACTGCCGTATGGGGGACCTCTGGCAGAAAAAAAATTGAAGCGGGCACGCTATGTTCCAGCCAAGCAAGTCAATTCACAAATTCCTGCCTGGATAGATGGCGCGCTGGAAAAAGCAACAAAATTAAGCCCTGCATCACGCTATACAACCATGTCTGAATTCGTCGTTGATCTTTCAAAACCCAATCCAGGCTTAGAAAAATCTAACCAGCCATTCCTCGAAAGAAACCCCGTGGGGTTTTGGCGCAGCCTAGCCATCTTCTTATTGTTAACTAATTTTATATTATTATATCAACTCTCAAAATAGTTCGTCTTTAGCGGCCACTACCCGCTATTGAGAACATCTTTGTTTATCCTTCTAAGCATGATTTCTGGATAATCGATTAGCCATTTCCTCTGCCTACTCCATTTTGAACCTTTGAGCTAGTAAGTATAACCACTTAGCCAAATACCACACTGCATCAATAAGTTATTCTTTTTTTTCTAGTTTTTGTGCGCTAAGACCTAAAGAACGTCTTGCTATAAGTCGACTGTATGCACAAGATAATAAAAACCAAAACCCCTAATATACAAAAGGTATTCATGGTGGGATTATTTTTAAAAAAAGGCGTCTACTTAAAAACGCTTTTTATCACACTGCTTTTGCTATTTGGCGGGCTAATGATGTTAGTCAACAATTTCACGGGCAATCTCATCGCGGAACGTGCAAAAGACACCTTGAGCCAAACGATAAATCAAATCATTGCGGTCAGTGTGCGCGAAATAATTTGGGAAACAGAAAGCAAGCTCAATTATCTTGCATCCACGATCATTAGAGAATCAGATTTTCGATCAACGCTCACCCAACTATTTCAGGCACCTAATAATCTTGATATGAGAAAAAAAATGTCACATATCCTGGCTGAAGATCTCGCTAACATCCCACGAGATACGATTGGAATAAACAGAATTGACTTAACGGTAATTCGTATTTATGACGCTCAATTTACACCGCTCGTGGAAAGCAGCCAATCAGGACTTCCTAGAGAACTGCCAAATGCTTTAAGAAGACTTATACACACTAAGAATAATCAGCATATTGAAGCAGTATCTGACATTTGGCGTCACGATGAATCCCCTTTTATTTCAATACTCACCCCCATTAGGAAAAATGAGATTATTGGGTATCTTGAGCTAGTCGCAGAGCTCAGTCCCTACCTAGATCAAGTTGAACGAGTTACCGCTCAATTAACGCGAATTATTGGAGTGAATGACAAGGTCTTTTATGCATCAGCTTCACTGGAATCAATGACCGATAAACTAATGCCTATTCGCTACGAACTCTCGGATGTACTGGGTGAAACTATCGTCGTTATCGAACAATTAATCAGTAAAGACTATTTTTATGAAGGCATGGCGACGGCACAAAAATTTAGCTTATTATCAGGTTTTGGATTAGCTCTTATGAGCATTTTATTCGCAACCTATGTCATTAAAAAAACAATCTTAAGCCCTACAAAGATGTTATGCGAACGCATGCAACACCTAGCCCAAGGAAATATTGAAATCGATGTCGCACCCGTATTTGTCATACGCGAGCTGAGCACACTCGATCAATCACTAACGGGTGTCGTACATTTTTTTCGTGAACGTATTTTTTCGATCTGGGAAACAGGAAAATTATTATCTGATGCCGCCAAAATCGTGTCCACAAATGCCCAGGGGGCTGTAGATGACTTGAGACTACAACAGCAAAAGGTCACCGAAGTCACGGATGCTACCAATGAGTTAATGAACATGGCGCAGGCGGTGACAGAACACGCACAGAGTACAGCGAACTCCTCAAAAACTGCGAACACAAGAGCATCAGAGGGCGATATATTAGTTCATCAAGCCAATGAAAGCACCGAAAAACTTGCCAACGATGTACACGAATCAGCAGAAAAGATTTTACAGCTAAGTGAAGATACAAAAAATGCATCAGGTATTCTTGATGAAATTCAGAATATTTCCGAGCAAACTAATTTACTCGCCTTAAATGCTGCCATCGAAGCTGCAAGAGCGGGAGAACAAGGCCGTGGGTTCGCCGTGGTCGCTGACGAAGTGAGAACCTTGGCCGGCAGAAGTCACGCAGCAACTGAAAACGTACGTACCGTTTTAATAAATTTAACAGATGGAATACAGCAAATTGTATCGGTGATGAATAGCAGCCAACATCAAGCGACTGAAACCACAAACAAAGTGACTGAACTTGGTTTAGGCTTGAACGATATTGCCCAGATGGTGGCCAATATCAATGAGATGAACACGAATATCGTATCATCCGCTGAATCACAAACTCAGGTTACGCGGCAAATAAACGATAACCTGAATAATATTCGAGAAATGGCCAGTTCGGTATCTGACGCCGCTATTAAGGTTACCTCAAGCAGCGGAGATTTAGCACAAATGGCGGTGCAGCTTGAGGCCTTAGTCAATGCATTTAAAGTTGAGGGATTAAGACAGCCCGATGACCAAGTCGATGTTGAACTCTTCTGATTAAAGAAAAATTCTGTTTCCCAGACTTAAAATGGAATATCATCATCAAAATCAGCAAAATTATCTGCGGTCGCTGGAGCAGCCGGGGCGGATTGTTTATTTTGCGGCGGAAAACCTGCTTGCTGCGGTTGATTATCTGCACCACCAGCACTGCCTCCTCCTGTCGCTGCACTGCCTCCTGCCGCTGCACTGTAGCCACCTTGCGCCGGCATTTCCCCTTGTCCGCCTCCGCGGGAATCCAACATCTGCATATCATTGGCAACAATCTCAGTCGTATATCGATCCTGGCCGTTTTGATCCTGCCATTTCCGAGTTTGCAAACGGCCTTCAATATACACCTTGGAACCTTTGCGCAAGTATTCACCTGCAATCTCACCCAGACGACCAAACATCGACACCCGATGCCACTCAGTTCGTTCCTGGCTTTCCCCGGTCTGTTTGTCTTTCCATGAATCTGATGTAGCAATAGTAAGATTCGCTACCGCACTACCACTCGGCATATACCGTACTTCGGGGTCTTTACCTAAATTTCCAATTAAAATTACCTTGTTTATGCCACGTGCCATTTCGCTTACCCCTGGTTAAATATTCATCTTCATTATACCTAATACCGCCTATTAAAACCCAATTTAGGATTTTTTTCACTGTGCAATTGGCGGTGCGCTAGTCTCTTCATAGTGGAAGCGTATTAAGTCTTCCTTATTTAGCGCATGATTGTCTACTTTGAGGTAGGCAATTTCATCTTCCGCGATAATAATCGCTTCTGCAACCCCCGTTACAGCGGTGATTTCCTTGACCAATTGTTTTGCTTTTGCGTCATCCGTAGGTCCAATATGAATCATAAAAGTAGCCAGATAACGCGGGTTTTTCATCGTTATTGCAAGCAACAGCCATAGCAGCAAACCAATCATCGCAAACATGAAAACACCCCCTAAGCCAAAACCACCATAGATTGCTCCGCCACTAATGCCACCCACAAAGGCACCGAGAAACTGCGAGCTCGAATAAACCCCCATGGCAGTGCCTTTTATATGCGGCGGTGCTGTTTTTGCGATTAATGAGGGTAACGTGGCTTCCAGGACATTAAACGCAATAAAAAATAGCAGCAAGGCTCCATAAATCATCGGGAGTGAGTGATAACCAAGCATCAACAACATTTCCGCGAGCGCCAATATGGCAACCGAACCAATGAAGACAGACTTCATCCTGCGGTGTTTTTCGGCCACGATCACAAATGGAATCATAATGAGCATCGATATCACCATGACAGGCAGGTAAACCCACCAATGTTCAACCGTGGCGAGTCCAGCATGATCTCTTAACGCAAATGGCAAGACCACGAAAGTCGATGTTAAGACCATGTGCAGTATAAAAATACCTGCATCTAAGCGTAGCAGCTCTGAATCTTTGAGCACGGTTTTAAATTGCTCAGGGATAGGCTCGGCATCGCGATGAAACTTCGATACTGCAGGAGTAGGCACAATGCGATACAACACAAAAATACCGCCTATCGCAAGAACCGCAGTCAGCCAAAAGATACCATCAACGCCAATCCATGAATCCAAGATTGGCCCGCCGACCAACGCCACGGTAAACGAAAGCCCTATGCTAATTCCAATCGTTGCCATGACTTTAACCCGTTGCTCCTCACGCGTTAAATCTGCGGCCAAGGCCATTATCGCGGCAGCGATGGCGCCCGAGCCTTGTAAGGCCCTGCCGATAATGACACCGGTCATGGAGTCGGCCATCGCCGCAACCACGCTGCCTAACGCGAAGATCAGCAAACCAGCGGCAATCACAGGCTTGCGTCCTATGCGGTCAGATAACATACCCATGGGTATTTGAAATGCGGCCTGAGTGAGACCATAAATACCGATAGCAACGCCGATTAGAAACGGGGTTACTCCCTCCAATGTGTCCGCGTATAAGGAAAAAACAGGCAAGATCATAAATAAACCAAGCATTCTTAGCGAGTAAATACTGGCTAATGAACGCGCCGCTTTACGCTCAACAGATGTCATTTTATCAAACGCATCCATGTTAGTAGTACTGGATGCTGTTTTTACAGTCACTTTATATTTCCCTCCCAATAGGAAACCTTGCGTTTATTCTAAACACTATCCCTTGTTATTAGTCGCGATCAGCAGACCCTCGAATAATAATGAATTTTATTTTTGCGTCGAAGCTATAAAACGCCGTATATTAACAGGTTCGTCTTGCAGCAGAAACAAATATGGATACGATAAAACTACGTGGTGCCAGAACACATAATCTTAAGAACATTGACCTTGAACTTCCTCGTGACAAATTAATTGTTTTTACCGGGCTTTCCGGCTCAGGTAAGTCTTCGCTCGCTTTCGATACGATCTACGCGGAGGGCCAACGACGATACGTGGAATCGCTTTCCGCGTATGCACGGCAATTTTTGTCCGTGATGGAAAAACCCGATATCGATCATATCGAAGGTTTGTCACCGGCCATCTCAATTGAACAAAAATCAACCTCACATAATCCGCGATCCACGGTAGGAACCATTACCGAAATCTACGATTATTTACGCTTATTGTATGCGCGAGCCGGTGAACCGCGATGTGATCAACACAATCTTGTTCTCGAGGCACAAACGGTGAGTCAAATGGTTGATCAGGTTTTGTGCTTGACGGAGGGTAACAAATACATGTTGTTAGCACCTGTAGTGCGTGAGCGCAAAGGTGAACACTTACATTTGCTCGCAGAACTCAGATCTCAGGGTTTTATCCGTGCACGCATCGATGGCATTGTGGTTGATCTTGATCTGCTTCCAGAACTCGATAAACAAAAAAAACACACTATCGAAGTCGTTGTTGATCGCTTTAAAATTCGCGACGATCTAAAACAACGTCTCGCGGAATCCTTCGAAACCGCACTTTCACTGACGGAGGGAATTGCGACTGTCGTTCCCATCGACAACAAAGACGAAGACGCCTTAATTTTTTCAGCTAAGTTTGCATGCCCGATCTGTGGTTTTTCCGTACCGGAGTTAGAACCCCGACTATTTTCATTTAACAACCCATCCGGTGCGTGTCAAGATTGCGATGGACTAGGGGTAAAACAATTTTTTGATCCAGAGCGTGTGGTCTCGCATCCCGAACTCAGTTTACGTGAAGGTGCTGTCAGAAACTGGGATAGGCGTAATAGTTTTTATTCACAACTACTGCAATCGTTGGCAAATCATTATGAATTTAATTTAGATACCGCATTCAACAAACTCCCGAAAAAAATTCGACAATACGTGCTTTATGGCAGCGGCGAGGAAATTATCACATTCCGCTATTTGAACGAAAAAAAACGTGCAACGATTAAAAAACATTCTTTTGAAGGTATTATTCCTAATATGCAACGACGATTTAAAGAAACTGAATCGTCGGCTGTGCGCGAAGAATTAACTAAATTTCTCAGCATACAATCTTGTCCAGGATGCCAGGGACAGAGACTTAACAAAATGGCCAGAAATGTTTTTGTGGCCGATAAAAGCCTGCCTGAAATCACCAAAATGCCGGTCGGAATCGCCCAAGGCTTTTTTAAAACAATGATGCTTCCGGGTAAACGCGGACAAATCGCTGAAAAAATTGTTAAAGAAATCAGTGAACGCCTGAATTTTTTAGTCAATGTCGGTTTAGATTATTTAAGCTTAGACCGAAAAGCTGATTCACTCTCCGGTGGAGAGGCCCAACGAATTCGACTAGCGAGTCAAATCGGTGCCGGACTCGTCGGTGTAATGTATGTATTGGATGAACCGTCTATCGGCTTACATCAACGCGACAATGCCCGACTCTTAAAGACACTCACCTTTCTGCGCGACCTTGGCAATACCGTTATTGTGGTTGAACATGACGAGGATGCTATCCGTAGCGCCGACCACGTAGTAGATATTGGGCCTGGCGCAGGTATTCACGGCGGTGAAATAATCGCCCAAGGAAAACCTGAAGATATTGAAAATTGTGCAGCATCTATTACGGGACAATATCTCTCGCAAAAACTCACGGTAGGTACTGCTAGAATCCGCACTGTTTTTAATAAAGACGCTGTGTTGCGAATCATCGGAGCAAGCGGAAATAATCTGCAAAACATTACCGCCGAAATTCCAGTGGGTCTATTTACCTGTATCACCGGCGTATCAGGCTCAGGTAAATCTACCTTAATTAATGATACTTTGTATCAACAAGCGGCCAGCGAAATCAACCGTGCAAGTTATGAGTCTGCTCCCTGTGAAAAAATTGAAGGCTTGGAGTTATTCGATAAAGTCATTGATATAGACCAGAGCCCCATCGGCCGTACACCACGCTCTAATCCTGCAACCTACACAGGACTATTCACACCACTGCGTGATCTATTCGCGGGCATTCCAGAATCCCGCGCGCGCGGTTATGGCCCAGGGCGCTTTAGCTTCAATGTAAAGGGAGGCCGCTGCGAGGCCTGCCAAGGTGATGGGATGACGAAGGTAGAAATGCATTTTCTGCCCGATATCTATGTGCAATGCGATATTTGTAAAGGCGAGCGCTATAACCGCGAAACCCTAGAAATAAAATACAAAGGTAAAAACATTTATGAAATCCTAGGAATGACAATAGAAGATGCATTGCAGTTCTTTGAAGCAATACCCACGATAGCAAGAAAACTTCGTACGCTGGTCGACGTCGGTCTGTCCTATATTAAACTCGGACAATCTGCGACCACCTTGTCGGGTGGTGAAGCGCAACGCGTAAAGCTCGCCAAAGAATTATCCAAACGCGATACAGGGAAAACGCTGTATATTTTGGATGAACCCACCACCGGCTTGCATTTTCATGATGTAAAACAATTGTTACACGTACTCCATCGTTTACGTGATCATGGCAATACCATCGTGGTCATCGAACACAACCTTGATGTCATCAAAACAGCTGATTGGATAATTGACCTAGGCCCAGAAGGTGGACACAAAGGCGGCCAAATCATTGCGCTAGGCACCCCCGAAGAGGTCGCCAACAATGCCGACTCATTTACCGGCCAGTATTTAAAACCACTGTTGGAAAAATCACTGAAACATTTAACCTAGAATCCGTAGTTGGACGAGTTGAAGTGTGCGTTTGCGGTGGTGTATATCCAGGCGTAGCGACG
>CAZWUO010000034.1:0-23563 GCA_964636675.1 uncultured Ectothiorhodospiraceae bacterium | reverse complement strand
TTGCAATAGCCGGCTATTCCGCCTCATCGCGTCTTGCTCTTCACGCTTAAAAACGTACTCTGCATGTCGTTCAACTGCGGATTCTAGGTTGATATTAAATATCTAACATTCGCTTGTTCTTGTTCTTCAGTAATAGTCGTGTATTTCTATCAATTCTCCGCTTAGCCTAGGGAAAACCCTAATATTATCTAGGATCATTCCCAATTTCGTTTTGCAGCATCTTCTATTAGTCTGTTTAATCAGGAGGTGTTTATGCTTTGTCGATTACGCAGATTGAGATTTGATTGATGTGCAACTGTCATAAAATTTTCGTGGTTGACGACGATGCTTCGGGGCGCGATTCCGTGCAATGGTTATTGGAATCACACAGCCATCAGGTGATGGCTTATAGTTCAGCTGAGGACTTTATCAAAGCTCTGGAGAAAAATATTAGTGATTGTTGTTTTGCGGAGCCTGCGAATGCTTGCCTTGTTTTAGATTTACAAATGCCTGGCATGAACGGTTTAGCGCTCCAGCAATTGCTGTGCCAACGTTGCCCGTGTTTACCGGTAATTTTTGTGAGTGGACACGCCAATGAGCAACAGATAGCGCAGGCTATGGCAGCAGGAGCGGTTGCTTTTCTTGACAAACCGTTTAATGAAGAATTGTTGTTAACGCATATTCAACGCGCATTGGTGTAGTAAGGGTCATAACAATAAGTGACGCGTTTATAGGAGGTCGTATGCCACATGAAATTATGAATACAATGCATGAAACTGGAATGCCAGGTAGTCACCATTGGTTGTTTTGGGTGGCGATTGTGGGTGGGATAATACTACTTGTTTACTTGCTTTGGTGGTTTGCTAAACGTGATAAATAAAATATCAACAGACCCTAACAACCATAGAATATAAATGATGCATAAAAATGGATTTATTGTTTCCAGTCGCCAAGCGCCAAAAATATGGGTGCTTGATGGCAAGGCGTTGGAGGTAAAAAAGACCATAAACTTAGAGCGTGGTATTGCTCATCAAATGGTAATGCGTCATTAAGTGAGAGCGAACTGGAATAAGTCCTTGACCTGGGTGCAGCACCTAGGATTTACACTATGGGAAGTCTAGGTGAGTAGGTGTGATGCGTAAAGATATGATTACAGTCAGTGTGTTATCCAGAGCGTCGCAGACTACGGCGGATGCCATACGCCATTATGTGCGCATTGGTTTGCTGTCTCCAGCACGCAATCCTGATAACGGATATAAACTTTTCAGTGATGACGACATAAAAAAGGTGAAGTTTATTCGCAGAGCAAAAGGCCTTGGTTTTACCTTACGTGATATTCAAATAATATTTGATCACAGCAATTTTGGGCGTTCCCCCTGTCCCGCTGTGCGCGACATGATCCGACTACGTATTGATGAGAACAGGAGTAAATTAGAAGAGTTGAATCAACTGCAACAACGTATGGATGATGCTTTGGAAAAATGGAAGTCGATGCCGGATGGAGAACCGGATGGTGATGAAATTTGTCATCTTATCGAATCCATAGAATAATTTTTTAACCAGGAGAGTGCAAATGAAAACCAAACATGTGCACGGAAAAATAGACATTCCGCTCAAGGATGATAAAACACACCGGTTAACGCCACAAGTACCGCTGGGGTTTGGTTTTAGTCGGGGTTAACTTCGTGGTGCGTGAGGAGCAGTGTTCTTGAATCGGCTCCAAATGATGGATGGGCAAGTTTGACCAACCAAAAAGGAAAAATCATGAGTAGCGACCCAGTATGTGGTATGCGTGTTGAGGAGGACTCTAAACATCATGTCGAGTACCAAGGGCAACGCTATCGCTTTTGCAGCGACAGTTGCCTGAATAGATTTTTAGTTTCTCCAAAGAAATACCTAGTGAAACCGCATCGTGAAGATAAGGGTGAAGGCAAGAGTAGTTGTTGTTGCAATGCCAAAAAAGAACCCGCTACCGAAACGCACACGCAGAGTTGCTGTGGTGGCAAAGAACAAGAGGCCGCAGCGCATAAACCGATACCCGGACAAAAATCTCATAGCTGCTGCGGTGGCAAACACCTTCGCGATCATCAAGCAACAGCTGCAAGCCCGGTGGCAGACAGGTCGGCAGTCTACACCTGCTCCATGCATCCCGAGATCGAGCAGCAAGGTCCGGGCAGTTGTCCTAAGTGTGGTATGGCGTTGGAGCCTAAAGGGATTCCTCTGGTCGCTACTAAAACGCAATACACCTGCCCTATGCATCCTGAAATCCTCCAAGATCATCCTGGAGCATGTCCCAAATGTGGCATGGCTTTAGAAGCCGTTACGCGGGAGGCAGAGGATGATACCAGCGAGTTAGATGATATGATCCAGCGCTTCAAGTTTAGCGCACTCTTTGCTATTCCGGTTTTTTTCAGCGCCATGGTCGCCGAGTTCTGGCCCCAAGCGATGGCTGAGGTCATCGATCCCAATTTGCGACAATGGATTGAGATGGTGTTGTCGGCGCCGGTGGTGATCTGGGGTGGTTGGATATTCTATGTGCGTGCGATTCAGTCGGTAGTCACTCGTCATCTCAATATGTTTACTTTGATTGGGCTAGGGGTATCGGTGGCTTGGACCTATAGTTTTGTCGCCACCGTTTTCCCCAGCATTTTTCCGGCCGTAGTATTCAATGAAGTCGGTGTGGTACCCGCTTATTTTGAGGCAGCGGCCGTCATTACCGTATTGATATTGCTGGGTCAGGTACTCGAGTTACGCGCACGCAGTCAGACTAACGCAGCGATCAAACTGTTGTTGGGGCTGGCTCCAAAAACCGCACGTATCGTGCGCGAGGACGGCAGCGAAGAAGACATTCCTATGGACCATGTACAGGTCGGTGACACGTTGCGGGTGCGTCCGGGCGAAAAAATTCCGGTGGATGGCGCCACGCTCGACGGCGAAAGCAACGTCGATGAGTCGATGGTGACGGGTGAACCGCTACCCGTTGCAAAAATAGCGGGAGAGCGTTTAATCGGTGCTACGGTGAATGGAACAGGTGGTTTGTTAATGCGCGCTGAAAAAGTGGGGGCAGACACTTTGTTGTCACAGATTGTTAACATGGTCGCCGAAGCTCAGCGCTCCCGTGCTCCTATCCAAAGATTGGTTGATACGGTTTCTGGCTACTTCGTTCCGGTGGTGATTGTGATTGCGATTATCACCTTTTTCATCTGGAGTCTGTGGGGGCCGGAACCCGCTATTGCCTACGCCGTGATTAACGCCGTTGCGGTACTGATTATCGCTTGCCCGTGTGCATTGGGCTTGGCCACCCCAATGTCTATCATGGTGGGCACGGGCAAAGGTGCGATGATGGGGGTGTTGTTTAAAAATGCCGAAGCCTTAGAAGTCTTGCGCAAAGTCGACACCTTGGTGGTAGACAAAACTGGCACCCTCACCGAGGGAAAACCAAAATTGGTTTCGGTGTTTGCTAACAACAGTTTTGATGAAAACAATAACCTGCGTTTGGCTGCCAGTTTGGAGCGAGTAAGCGAGCACCCATTGGCCGAAGCGATTGTGCAGGGCGCTGAAGCACGGGGCGTGGAGTTAACTCAGGCAGAAGATTTTCAATCCGTCACTGGCATGGGCGTTACCGGCAGTGTTGATGGATGTAAAGTGGTATTGGGCAATATTAAATTACTGGAAAGCCTAGACATCGATGCGGGTGATTTGCCTCCACAAGCGGACAAGCAGCGAGCTGAAGGTCAGACCGTGATGCTACTCGCGATTGACGGCAAAGCTGCTGGTTTGATTGGGGTGGCTGATCCGATCAAAGAGACCACACCAGAAGCGATTCGTGATTTACACGGTGAAGGTATCCGCATTGTTATGTTAACAGGTGATAGCCGAAAAACGGCGGAAGCCGTGGCAGGCAAACTCAATATAGACCAGGTGCAAGCAGAGGTACTGCCAGAACAAAAAGCGGAAGTAGTTAAACAACTGCAAGCCGAAGGGCGCATCGTCGCCATGGCTGGTGATGGCATTAACGATGCGCCTGCTCTAGCACAAGCCCATGTCGGTGTTGCCATGGGTACCGGCACTGATGTCGCGATGGAGAGCGCCGGAGTGACCTTGGTCAAAGGTGATTTGCGTGGCATTGTGCGCGCAAGACGCCTGAGCCGCGCCACCATGCGCAATATCCGGCAAAATCTTTTTTTTGCTTTTATTTACAACGCCGCCGGAGTACCGGTTGCGGCGGGGATACTTTACCCGGTATTTGGTGTGTTACTTTCCCCCATTATCGCGGCGGCGGCAATGGGTTTTAGTTCCGTATCGGTAATCACTAATGCGCTGAGATTAAAAAGAGTGAAATTATAGTAGTGGTCGTAATAAGTGGTAGAGGATTGGATGATTCTTCCGTTCTCATGCGCTAACGGGGAATGCATGCAAGACAGTAGAAGTGGTTTTTAAATAATTTTATGTCCAAGGAGGAAGTAAAATGAAAAGCATATTTATAATTTTTTTTGTTTTGGGTTTTGGTTGGATAAGTGTTGCAGAAGCAATACCCGCATTCGCCCGAAAACACGATACCCAATGTACTGCTTGTCATACGGCATGGCCGTCTTTGAACGAGATGGGGAGGAACTACAAAGAGAACGGGTATCGCTTATCACGTGAAGACTCAAGCGGAGGCATGGGTTGGGATAAAACCCCGTTGGTCTCTACGATGCTCAAGGCTAGGCCTTATGAGGACACTGATTCAGGTGCCAAAAAACTGCGGGTGCTGCACGAAGTTGAATTGATGATAGCCGGTGAATTTGCCGAAGGGTTTTCAGGTTTTGTCGAAATAGAAGCGGAAGACGATGTAGGTGATGGATTCGCACCGGAAGTTCCAGTGGCTAGCATTGGCTGGCATCCTATGCAAGCAGCGAATGTGCAATTTAGTTGGGGATCTGCAACTTGGTCTGATCCTTATGAGGTCTATTCCAATGCGCGTAAGTTAACCCGCAATCGTGCATCGGTATATAACCAAAAATTTGAAGGTGCCGATAATGGCAGTAGGCTGCGCAGTGCGCGGCAGAATTTCACACTGTATGGAAGGCCTGTTAGCCGACTGTTTTATAGTGTGAGTGTGAATGGTGTTGGTGGAGATCCGTTAGCCGAGAACGGTGAGACTTTCAGTGGTCGTTTAGCCGTTGACGTAATGCCCTCTATTATGCTCGGTGCGATGGCCATGAGCGGCACTTGCGCTGCTAATGCCAACGAGTTTGTGGGCAATTGTGATGTGGAACGCAAATTTACCCGCACCAGTGTCGATGCTCAAGCAGACTTTGGTAGTTTTCGAATCATGGGGGCCTTTATGCAAGCCGAGGGTGACAACGCGGCGGGCACGAGCGAAGAAAAAAATCAGGCAATGTTCGGCGAAGCACGTTACATCATTAGTCAAAATGGGCGTCCGGCATGGATGCCTTTAATACGCGTAGACAGTTATGAAAAAAATTCCGGTGCAGACGATTATTTTGAAGTGACCTTGCATCTGACGCATTACTTCAAGCAAAACGTGCGTGCATTTGTTGAGTATCTGAATAAAAGTGCACCCGATGCAGCAAACGATGACTACACGGTGACCGCGCAGTTAGAAATAGGTTTTTAAATGTGAAAATAATTTTTCCCCGTGGTTCTCTGCGGGGATTTTTGACAACTTAAAGGTGAATGAATATGAAAACTGATCCGGTTTGTGGGATGGACGTAGCGGAAGACAGCAAGTATCAACATGAACATGCAGGGCAGCGTTACCATTTTTGCAGTGAGAGTTGTCTGCAAAAATTCACGGCTGACCCGGTGCAATACAAACCACAGGTGTCAGGGGATGATCTCGCGTTATATACCTGTTCTATGCATCCTGAGGTTGCGCAGCAAGGCCCAGGACGTTGTCCAAAATGCGGTATGTTTCTCGAACTCAAAAAAAGTTCCTAATCCCGCTTTTTACAAAAGGGGAAGATAAATCGTTAGCCTAAAAGTAACATAAGTGTTTAACCTAATTTAATCATCATGAAGGAGACATGCAGGTGCATGGGAGCAATGAATACGCTTACGGAATGTGGGTGGTGGCGGCGTTTAATATCGGAATTTTTCTGTTTTTTATTCTGAGTTTCCTCAAACCGCGCGGTAGTCAGGAGTGGCGCAATATGGGGGTAGTAACCGCTTTTTTAGCCGCACTGTTTGCGGAAATGTATGGTTTCCCGCTTACCATTTACTTATTGTCCGGTTGGTTAGGTGATACCTATCCAGTGTTGCAACCGTTTAGCCATAAATACGGCCATCTTTGGGTCGTGGTCTTTGGCGGTTCTACCTTTGCTTGGGCGGTAGTCATGGGCTTGAGTTTGGTTTTTATGCTCATGGGTTATACGCTATTGTCCAAAGGTTGGACCCAAATCCATGCGGCTCATGGTGGTTTGGTCACCGATGGTATTTATGCCTATGTGCGGCATCCACAATACACGGGCCTGTTACTCGTTATCGTGGGTTTTCTAGTACAGTGGCCTACCTTATTAACCGTGATAATGGCGCCTATTATGCTCTATGCCTATGTGCACTTGGCACGTGTGGAAGAGCGCCGTGCTAAGGCCGAATTTGGTGAGACTTATGCTAAATATATTCGCGCAACGCCAGCATTTTTTCCTCCACTAAAACAGTGGAAAGCATTCTTAACCGTTAATGTGGGTGACATCCCTTAGGAGGTGAGTATGGAAGGACTAGGTTCCCTCTTATTTTTTGCAATTATTTTTTTTCTTATAATGCGTTTTGGTTGCGGCGCGCATATGTTGCACGGCCATGGAGATCATGAAAGCCATAATAGACCTCAAAAAAAAAGTAAAGAAGGTAAGTACATTGATCCGGTTTGTGACATGGAGGTTGAAGAAGATCAAGCTTATAGCATGATGTTCGAAGGTCAGCCTTACCATTTTTGTACCCGCAGTTGCCTCAATAAGTTTGATGAGGCGCCGGGACGTTATCTGCAGAAAAAGGATGGAGAAGAACATGGCATGTAAGCAACGTGGCAATGGGTGAGATTGTGGTGCCGATGTTTACCGCTCCATATTTTAGTTTGCAGTAGCTGCATCTAGCGTTAAAAGAACGGTGTATGATGGATTGGGTGTTGTTTACGATGCAGGAGATAAGATGATGGAACATCGATGGAAGAAACGTCGCCAATTGTCGCTGGATGTTATTTTTCGCACGTGTAACGGTTTAACCCTACGCGGGAAGAGTCGTAATATCTCTCGTGATGGCATGTCTATCCAGCTAGCTGCGCAGGCGGTGCCGCTAAACGCAATGGTGGAGATTGAGTTTCCCGGTTGTGGTTGCTTACATGCTTGGGTGATGCATGTCGGAGATGGCGGAATAGGAGTCATGTTCCGTTTAGTGGGTGATACCGAGCGCGAGCTTCTCGATCAATTACTTTTGGAGAAGTCCACGGCGTTGTGAAAAATTATGATTTAGAGAAAAAAATCACAAGATGACAAACAAGACAGCGTAAAAAACCATGCAAATCCAGTGGCAGTATGGGTATACATAAGGAGAAAAAATAATGGTAGAAAAAAAATGTATTTGTCAGGAGACACAGCGCCATTTTCTCAACGTAGCGTTTGATCGACTCAAGTTAAAAGAGACACAGCAGGAATTGCTACTATCCTCGTTCAGGGAAACCCGGGTGACGATACCGTTGACCCTACGGCATAACGGTGAAAACAAGTTACATTCTTTTCAAGGGTATCGCGTGCAACACAATCATGCGCGTGGACCATTCAAGGGTGGCTTGCGTTTTCACCCCGATGTCAATATGGGAGAGATCCAGGCGTTGGCGCAGTTGATGACTTGGAAAACAGCCTTAGTGGATATCCCTTTTGGCGGTGCCAAAGGCGGTATCGCCGTCGATCCGTATCAGTTAAATGATACAGAGCGCGAGGAACTCACGCGCCGGTTCTGTCAGAAGATGGCTCCAATCATTGGGGTGCACGACGATATTCCCGCGCCAGATATCGGCACTAATCCACAAGTGATGGCGTGGATGCTGGATGAGTACAGCAAAACGCACGGTTTCAGAACGGCCATAGTCACCGGCAAACCGGTGGAGTTAGGGGGTAGTGCCGGGCGGCTTGAGGCGACGGGCTACGGTGTCGCCCATCTGACGCATAAGGCGGCTGAAGATATGTCACTCATCGCTGAGCAGAGCCGGGTCGTCATTCAGGGTTTTGGTAATGTGGGCTCCTATACTGCGATCGGTTTAGCGAGCAAGGGGTATAAAATTATCGCACTCTCTGATGTCAATGGGGGAGTAACGAATGCAGCGGGAATTTCGATCGAGCATGCGCTCACCCATGTCAACGAGACAGGTAGCTTGACCGGGTTACCAGGGACTTCTCCCATTAGCAATGCAGACTTGTTAGAACTTTCTTGCGAAATTCTGATACCCGCCGCACTAGAAGCGACCATCACTTGCGATAACGCGGAAGCGATTCAGGCCAAGTTAGTGGTAGAAGCAGCCAATATGCCGATCACTCATCAGGCGGATGATAAGCTGCTACAGCGAGGGGTTACCATCGTGCCAGATCTGTTGGCCAATGTGGGTGGCGTGCTGGCTTCTTATTATGAGTGGGTGCAAAATCTTCAGCAATTTCCCTGGGATCGTGAGACGGTGCTGGCGCGTTTGGAAACGCGGCTCTCGCGTACCTATGATGCAGTGAGAATTTTGGCAACAGAGCAACAAATTGATATGCGTTGCGCCGCCTATGAACTCGCGATCAGACGCGTTGAACAAGCTATTCGGTTGAGGGGTTTTTGAGTCGCCGGATAAACCCAAAAATTTGTTGATGACTACAAGGAGAAAATTTCATGCGCAGAAACTGCAAAATATTATTGTCTATTGGTTTGTTTTTTATCCCTGTGCAATTAGTATCTGCGGCTAAATTAGCGGACGCAGAACAACTTTTTAAACAACAGTGCTCGCTGTGTCACGCCATAGATAAAAAAAAGTTAGGACCTGCGGTTAACACGATGAGTGATAATCAAGAGATCTTACGCCAAGTCATTAGTAAGGGCAGAAAATCCATGCCGGCTTATGCACAAAAGTTGACTTCTGCACAGATCGAAGCGTTGGTGGATTATTTGTTGAGCAAGCAATAAAGCGGATTGAATAAAGTGCCAAAAGAGCGTTGCAAAAACAGCCGGTTAGTCGATGGAATCTGGCGCTGTTTTCGGGATGGCAAACCAGAGTACCTAGTACGTCATTATTGGTGGGCTTATCTCTGGCATTGGGGAGTTTGGTTTTTTGATCATCAGCCAATTATTAACGCGATTCTTTTTGGTCAGTACCAAACGCTCTCGCAGCGGGCGGTGCATGATTGCATGCAAGATAGACCCTTGGGGCGAATGCTCCAGCTTACTTGTGCCTATGGCAGTGTCACACCTTCGTTGCTCAACGCGATGGACGATGAACTTTATCTTATGGATGTGGCGGATATACAGTTAATGGCGACGCGCAAAAAATTGGCTGCCACGGATAAAAAACGACTACTATGTGCGCGCATGAATGCAGAGTCTCTCGCCTATGTTAATAACTCATTTGCGACTGTTTTGGTTTTCTTTCTGTTACACGAATTACCGCCTGACGCACGCGAGCGTAGCATCAGCGAGGCGCTACGGGTATTGCAACCCGGTGGACGTTTTGTGATTACTGAATATGCTGCTTGTCCCACGAAACATCTGCTATGGCGGTTTCCTCCTACCCGTTGGCTGTTACAGCGCTTGGAGCCTTTTTTACAGAGTTTTTGGCAAGTGGATCTTATGGCGATGTTAGATAGACACGCACGTACGCAAGGCAAGGAAATTCGACGGGTAGATGAGTTTCACTGCTTTTTTAAGTTTTATCGAGTTAGTGTTTTTGAGTTAGAAGAGTCAGTGATATAAATTTTAATAATCGGTTGGTTGTTCTGGAGTAAAGATAATGAGCGAAAAAGATCAAAATGAAACATGTCCAACCATTGTGCCGCGGCACTTTTATAATTGCACCTTGAATGAAAAATTTTTGTACACTTCTTTTTTGTTACTCGCGGGACTGGCCTATGTCATGGCATTGGCTTATCTCTATACCAGTTACCAAGGGATCGATGGTGAACCAGGGTTGTCGGTGGAAGACGTTGCCGAAAATTACTATGGCAATCGCAGTGGTACCCGACTGGAGTCAGCATTGCGTGGTTCGATGGCGGCTTATATTGATACCGCGCAGCGCAATCATATCGTTGAGTGGTTGCAGTCCGGTGCATCCGAAGAGGATTATGCGAGTAAGGTTCAGCCTATTATCAGTGAACGTTGCGTGATGTGCCACAGCGCAGCGTCTGGGCTGGGTATTCCTGATTTTACCGGTTATCAAGGTATCAAGGAGGTCGCCAACGTGGATACCGGTGTTTCGCTGCATAGCCTGATGAAGGTGTCGCATATCCACCTGTTTGGTATTGCCCTGGTTGCCTTAGGTATCGGTCTGGTGTTTCGTTTCGCGCTGTTGCCATCTTGGTTGCAACAGACCTTGACCTTGTTACCTTTTGTCGCCATTTTTATCGATATTAGCGCCTGGTTTCTTACCAAATGGGATCCATTCTACGCCTATACCGTCATCTTCGCCGGTGCTTTGCTGGGTGTGTCGTGGGCGTTGCAGATTCTGATTTCACTGTATCAAATTTGGTTTCTGCGTTGTCGCGTAGAGTCACCAAAATAAGGGATGCTAAATATGCCAGAGCATTTTATTGATGGATATTGCAGTGCATTGGGGTGTGTATCGCCACCTGCGAAAAGAAATCAATGCGCATGGTGCGATTTTAATGGCGGCCATTGTTTTTGATGTAGTCGTTCTTAGTGCTTTTTTAATGGTAAAAGCGTCCACCGATATGACGGTTATCTATGCGGCGTTGATTGGGGTTTTGATTGTTTTTGTGGGTGAGCGATTCTTTTTACGGCAATCGATGAGTCACGAGGAGACAGCAAGCCATGGGCATGAAAAATAAACAGGAAATTCTTTTACACGATATCCGTTTACACGGTCGCGGAGGGCAGGGCACGGTCTCTGCCGCTGCACTGTTGGCACTCGCCGCGTTTGCGGATGGCTTTGAAGCGCAAGCGTTTCCTAAGTTTGGTTCGGAGCGACGTGGTGCACCCGTCGAAGCTTATGTACGTATCAGCCGTGCGCAGATTCGATCCCACAACCAAGTTTATGTACCGCATGCGATCGTGATTCAAGACGCGGGTTTGCTACGCTCCGAACCGTTATTGCAGGGACTAAAACCCGGTGGGCTTATTGTATTGAACGACACAGAAAAACCCACGGACATGCATGACGATTTTCGTTGGATTTGTTTGCCTGCCAGCCAAATTGGCGAACACCATATCGGTCGCCCGCTGCCCAATACTGTGTTGCTCGGAGCCTTGGCGGCAGGTACTCAATGGGTGAGCTTAACGGCTTTGGAGCGTGCGATAGAAAACCACCTGGCCAGCAAAGGCGAGTCAGTGGTGGCGGCGAATATTGCAGCCGTGGGTGAAGGCTATTCATTTGTCTCAAAAGAAGCGCAACAAGTAGGAGGCTTGGCCGTATGAAAAAACTTCTCGAAGGTTCGCAAGCGGTGGCCGAAGCGGTACGCCTGTGTCGACCACAGGTGGTGGCGGCTTATCCCATCACGCCGCAAACTCATATCATCGAACGGCTAGCCCAGCATGTGGCTGATGGTGAACTTGAAGCGGAGTTCATCAACGCCGAGAGCGAGTTTGCTGCGGCATCAATTGTATTGGGCGCAGTTGCTACCGGTGCGCGTGCGTTTACGGCCACCGCATCGCAGGGGTTACTGTTAATGACCGAGGTCTTGTATAACATTGCCGGGTTGCGCTTGCCGCTGGTCATGGTTTGTGCCAATCGTGCTGTGGGTGCGCCGATCAATATCTTTAGTGATCATCAAGACAGTATGGCGGTACGCGATGCTGGTTGGGTGCAACTTTATGTTGCGAGCAATCAGGAGGCCGTAGACACGTTAATCCAGGCCTATCGTATTGCTGAGGCCTGTGGTTTACCGGTGATGGTGTGCATGGACGGTTTTTTACTGACGCATACCTTTGAACCCGTGGATTTGCCAACACAGCTGATGGTCGATGATTTTTTGCCGTTTTTTCAGTTCCCCCGCACCCTCGATCCCCAGCGCCCCATGACTCTGGGAGGGGCCAGTGAAGCGGGCAACTATCAAGAATATCGGTGTGCCCAACAAACCGCGATGGAGGATGCAATGCCGGTGATCCAAGCCTTTGATATTGAATTTAACGATTTATTTGGCCGCACGCATGGTGGCTTGTTACAGGCTTATTGCCTCGACGAGGTGCAGACTGTGTTACTAGGCATGGGTTCGTTAATGGGCACAGTATACGATGTCGTCGACAAACTGCGTGCGCAAGGACAAATGGTGGGCGCGTTACGTCTGCGTTGTTTTCGGCCTTTTCCAGTGCAAGCCTTGTTGCAACATTTACAGGATGCGCAACGAATTATCGTCTTAGAGAAAGCAATCAGTATCGGTGCGGGTGGTATCGTTGCCAGCGAATTGCGTGCAGTCTTGCAGCAGGCAGGTCGCATCACCCCCGTGGAGAGTGTTATTGGTGGCCTAGGCGGTCGTGACTTGACGCCCGAGGTGATTGAGGACATTTTTCTCGGTTCATCAGCGTTAGGCAATACAGACATGAATCGTTTTGCCGCGAATCCAATTCCCATCAGTCCCCCGTCAATGGGGGAGGGCAAAAGCAGGGAGACTCACCATGGATAATCGAGATCCCTTTCGCGCTAACGTGCTTACCTCGGGTCATCGTGCCTGCTCCGGCTGTGGCGAGGCGATGGCGGCGCGCATGGTCGCTGACTTGGTCGGACCCGATGCCATTTATATTAATGCCACGGGTTGCTTGCAGGTGTTTACCACGCATAATCAACAGAGTGCTTGGCAGGCGCCGTGGATTCACTCGGTGTTTGCCAACGCGGCAGCGGTGGCTTCCGGGGTAGAAGCTGCATTGCGGGCGCGAGGCAAAGACACGCCCGTCATCGTGCAAGCCGGAGACGGCGGAACTTTTGACATCGGTTTGCAGTGTCTCTCAGGAATGATTGAGCGTGGCCACGATGTTTTGTTTGTTTGTTATGACAATGAGGCCTATATGAATACCGGTGTGCAGCGATCCAGTTCCACGCCGCATGCGGTACGTACCAGCACGTCACCACCGGGGCGCCTGAGTCAGGGTAAGTCGCAATTAAAAAAAGATGTCATTTCCATTATCGCCGCGCACAACATGCCCTATGCGGCGACCGCGACGATTGCTTATTTTCCGGATCTTAAAGCCAAAGTAGATAAGGCGATGCGCATTCAGGGCCCACGTTTTCTGCAAATTTTATCGCCTTGTCCTTTGGGTTGGGTACATGATAGTGCGCTGTCAGTAACGGTTGCGCGATTGGCTGTGGAGACTGGATTGTTTCCCTTGGTCGAGCTGGAACACGGTCAACTCACCGGCGTAATGCGTTTGGCCCAGCAGAAGCCAGTGGAAGAATATCTGCGCCCCCAGGGGCGTTTCAAACACCTGTTTGGCAGCCAAGAAGGTGCCGCCGAATTACGCCATTTGCAAGCACTGGCCGATGCCCGCATTCGGCGTTACGGCTTGCTCGATGCGGACACTCAATGGGATACCGACATTGCACTGCACTGTGAACGCCAGGGTCGTGGTGGTTACGCGGAGGAGAGAAATCATGGAGCCAAAGCTTGAAATCAAAGCCGGGAGTAGCATCGCATACCACACGGGTGCAATGTGTGTGGCTTAGCAAGATGTTAGTGGAAGAATATCTGTGTCCGTGGGGGCGTTTCAAACAGCTGTTTGGCAGCCAAGAAGGTGCCGTCGAATTACGCCATTTGCAAGCACTGGCCGATGCCCGCATTCGGCGTTACGGCTTGCTCGATGCGGACACTCAATGGGACACCGACATTGCACTGCACGGTGAACGTCAAGGTCGTGGAGGTTATTCGGAGGAGAGAAATCATGGAGCCTAAACTTGAAATTGAAGCCGGGAGTAGCATCGCATATCACACGGGTGATTGGCGTACTCAGCAACCCGTGTATCAGAATAAATGGCCACCGTGTAGTCAGGTTTGTCCTGCCTCGGAAGATATTCAGGCTTGGCTGGCGTTAGCCGCAGAGCAACAATGGCAGGCAGCGTGGAAAAAACTCACCGAGCGCAATCCTTTTCCTGCGACCATGGGCCGTATTTGTTATCACGCCTGCGAGTCGCCCTGTAATCGCAAGCACCTCGACAGCGCAGTAAACATCCACGCAATGGAACGTTATCTGGGGGATATGGCGATTATTCAGGGTTGGCGTCACGAGTTCTTTAGCGGTCAAGGTGTGGCGCAACGAAAGGCGCAAGGCGTGGCGATTGTTGGAGCCGGTCCGGCGGGTTTATCCTGTGCTTTTCAATTGGCTAGACGGGGTTATCCGGTCACGCTTTTTGATGCTCAGGGTGAACCTGGAGGTACCTTGCGCAGTGCTATTCCAGATTATCGTTTACCAAAGTCAGTACTGGCAAACGAGATCGACGCTATTCTCGCATTAGGTATTGAGTTGCGTCTCAATTCGAGGGTGAATGAACGCGATTTGCGAGATCAGTTTGCGGCGGTTTTTTTGGCGATTGGTACCCAACAAGCGCGTCTTTTCCAATCTGCTAACGTGGAAAATACCGGTGAGCCTCATCACCGTGTAATGAGTGGCATTGAATTTTTGCAATCGCTCAATCGTGGTGAGCCAATAAGCTTGCCCAAACAAGTGGCGGTGGTCGGGGGTGGCAATACCGCCATTGATGTAGCGCGTTGCGTTCGTCGTTTAGGAGCACAAGCAAGCGTGATTTGCGCGCAAGATCCGCATGGTGCGCATCACCGAGAGTTGGGTACAGAAATGCCTGCATCATTGGTTGAAGTCATCGAAGCAGAAACCGAGGGCGTACAATTTATTTATCGTGCGGGTGTGCAAGGTTTGGTGCGTAGTGGTGAGCATATATCGGGTATTGAAATCGCCCATGTGGATCAAGTACACGATAGGCATGGTCATTTTAATCCCAAATATTTTGCCGGTACGGAAGAGTTTATCCCCGCAGGTTTGGTGATTTTTGCCATAGGTCAAGAGGTCGATTGGCAGGGACTGGAAAAATGTGAGTATGCCACTGAAACGGATGGCATTTGGATTGGCGGTGATGCGGTTAATAAATCTAAAGTCGCGGCTGCGGCGGTGGGTAGCGGTTACCAGGCCGCGATGTCGATTATCGCAAGTATGCAAAACGAGGCATTTGTTTTTGCTGAGCATAAAAAATCGAAAATCACTTTTCGCCAAATGCAGTTGCACTATTATCAACAGCAGTCTCGCCACGAAGGTGAGAAGAACGCAGAACGGCTGAGTGGTTTTGCCGAAGTTGTCGAGGGTTTGCGCGACGGTGATGCGATACAGGAGGCAAAACGTTGTTTGAGTTGCGGTGTTTGTTTTGAGTGTGATAATTGTTGGCATTTTTGCCCTGACGCGGCAGTGATTAAAAAGGCGGGTGGTTATACGATTGATTATGACTATTGCAAAGGTTGTGGAATTTGTGCGCAGGAGTGTCCTTGTGGGCATATAGATATGGAAAAAATATGAATGGTTGTTGCTATTTTACCTAGCGGCTAAGACCTCGATCTCTATGTGTATGCTGCGAAAGTTACCGTAACAATGGTTTGTAAGAGGCAGAGGTTTTAGTCGGTGGTAAGTTGATGTGTTGAATGGGTAGTCAGGTTGTTAAGAGGAGAAATAGATATGGAATGGTTTGTCGCAAATTGGTTAATCATTTTATTAGTATTGTGTTGTGTCGTGATGATGGCTTTCATGCACGGCGGACACAAAAAATCAGACGATGATAACTAAACGCGGAGGTTTTTAATGAGCCACGCTAATCCAGCCGTCGAAATAGCCGGTGCAGGTCCTGCTGGGTTAGCCGCAGCGATTACCTTGGCGCGTGCCGGACGGCAGGTCGTCGTGCATGAAATGCAAAAAGAAGTAGGTCATCGTTTTGCGCGTGATTTTCAGGGAATAGAAAACTGGACCACCGAGGAAGATGTGTTGAGTGTGTTGCAAAGACAGGGCATTACCACGGCGTTTAATGCCATGCCGGGGCATAAGGGTACTGCTTTTGACCACGCCCGCAATGCTTATGAGATCAATAGTGCCGAGCCGCTTTTTTATCTGATCGAACGTGGCCCCGGCCCTGGTACGCTCGATAGCGCATTGTTAAAACAAGTGGAATCCCTCGGGGTAGAGGTGCGGTTTAAGAGTCGTCTGCGCCAGATGGCCGATGAGGGCATTCTCGCAGCAGGTCCGCGCGCCGCCGATGCTATCGCGGTAGGTTACCATTTTGAAACCGCTATGGCCGACGGTTACTGGGTGATTTGTGACGACGAACTCGCACCCCAAGGTTACGCTTATTTGCTCGTGATGGCGGGCCGAGGCACGGTCAAAAGCTGCATGTTTTCCGGTTTTAAACAGGAAAAAATCTATGTAAAACGAACTATAGAAGCGTTTGAAAATCTGCTTGGACTGGAGATGAAAGATCCTCAGCCTCATGGCGGCAGTGGTAATTTTCGTATTCCGTCCAGCGCCTATAGTGGCGCTCATCCCCTGGTCGGTGAGCAAGCGGGTTTTCAAGATACCTTATGGGGTTTCGGCATGCGCTTAGCGATATCGTCTGGGGTATTGGCGGCGCAGAGTCTGTTGACGGGTGAAAATTATGATACGCTTTGGCAACGTGATCTGAAACCACAAATGGATACCTCGATTGTTAATCGGGCACTGTTTAGTTTGTCGGGGAATCGCGGTTATAGCTGGTTTTTGCGGCATCAGCTTGGCAAGCCAGATTTGCGCAAATCACTGCGCCAACAATATCAAGCTTCATGGCCCAAGCGTCTACTGGGGCCATGGGCGAGACGGCGCTACATAAGTCGGCGTAAAGATGAGACCTGTGATCATATCGATTGTCATTGTATCTGGTGTCGCGGGGAATGTTGTGATCGTGATTGAGCAGGTAGAATTTAGCAAAGAGTTGAAATGATTGGCCGAATGAATAATTTACTCAGGAAAGAAGAGTGAAACTGTTTGCAAAAAAAAGTCGAGTGCTTGCGCTTCACACATTGATAGGTGCTGTGATCGGTATCCTGGTATTGCACCCGGTGACTACGGTTATCTACTGGTATGAATTCAGGCATGATTTAGGGGTGGGCGGTGAAAGCCTGTGGCGCTTTATCCTCAGTCGTTTTGAGTCGGCTCTTTATTTGGAGATGGTGCCGATGAGTTTGGTCTTCGCCATCATCGGTTGATGGTTGTGAATAAGGTATTAACATTAAGAGGAATCATTACCCGTAACGATGAATTGACTACGCTGATGCGTCATTTTAGATTAGATTTTCGGGTGCGATGATAATGCTCGAATCGTGTACATGCAATCCCTTACCAAAATCAAATGTGTCAGATGATTTTATTGAACTTTATACCGAAGGTGATGACTTGTTTGCGGCGATGCTAGCAACAATTGGTAGTGCAAAAAAAACGGTGTGGATGGAGACCTATATCTTTGCCGATGATGAGGTGGGTCAGCGCTTTGCTCAAGCTTTATCTGCCAAGGCACAAGCAGGCGTTGAGGTTCGTCTATTGGTAGATGCGCTGGGTTCATTGTTTCAATTTTACCGTACCCTGGGGCCGCTACTTGCAGCCGCGGGTGTAGAGGTGCGGCATTTTCATCGCTGGTACTGGCGAGCACCGCTGCGTTATAACCGGCGCGATCATCGTAAACTATTAGTAGTCGATGATGAAACTGCCTTTTTGGGTGGATTCAATATTCATCGCCAAAGTTCACAACACCACTTTGGTATTACACGTTGGCGTGATACCCACGCCTCTTTTCAAGGAATGTTAGCCCGTCAAGCGAGTGAGTTATTCGATGCATTTTGGCGCGGCGACCGGCATCGCTTGCCCACAGAAGATACGCAGGCCAGTACCACACTGGTGCCCAACCAGAGTCGCTCTTGTCGGCGTCGGCTTGCCTGTATTTATGCCGATTTTTTAGGGAGTGCTAAACGTCAGGTTTGTCTGACAACGCCTTATTTTGTGCCCGATCACCACACCCAAAAGACTTTGCTTGCAGCGGTAGAGAGAGGGGTTGAGGTGCGCCTATTAGTACCGCGCACCAGCGATGTGCGCTTAGCGCGTTGGGCGGCGAATGCGGTGTATGCGCATTTACTCGATGCTGGGGTAAAAATTTATGAATACTTGCCCAGAATGCTGCACGCTAAGATTGCGATTGCAGATGGCGAATGGGCAACACTGGGTACCGCTAATCTCGACTATCGCAGTTTGTTTCAGAATTATGAGCTGAACTTAATCAGTCGCGATCCAGAATTTTGTAGGCGCTTGCAAACTCAGTTTGATGCCGATTTAACTGAGGCTTCGGCAATATGTGCCACCCGTTGGCGGCAGCGTCGTTGGTTGCCGCGACTGGCTGAATTTTTGGGATGGAGTGTTAGGCGATGGTTATGAAAAGTGATTACCAAAATTCTGTGCAAAAAGAGTATGCTCAGTTGGCACAGGAATATGATGAGCGGTGGAGTTTTTATGTTGCGACAACGCTGCGGGAGACCTTGCAAAGACTTGAGTTACACGCAGGAGAGCATGTGCTTGATATTGGCTGTGGTACCGGCATTTTATTGGCTGCTTTAGAAAATAAATATCCCGATGTTATTTTGGCAGGTATTGATCCTACTCAGGAGATGCTCGATATTGCCAAAAAACGATTATCAAAAAAGGTTCATATCGAGCAGAGCTGGGCGGAAAATTTGCCGTTTGAAGATGATCAGTTTGATGTCATTGTGGCGTGCAATATGTTCCACTACATTCGCCAACCGTTGGTGGCTCTTCAGGAGATGATGCGAGTCCTAAAACCAACAGGAAGCGTAGTGATCACCGATTGGTGCGATGACTACATGATTTCAAAAATATATAATCTGTTTCTTAAAATGTTTAATAAAGCGCATTGTAAAACATATAAAAAAAGAGAGTTTTATAAACTTCTTTTGTCATCAGGGTTTTCTGAGATAAAAATTGATAGTTACAAAATTAACTGGTTTTGGGGAATGATGACCGCAACAGCGTGTAAAAAATGTAAGTTGAGTAGTTACTAAAAACAATACTAAAGAGGTGATGAGAAAGAAGATGAAAGTGGGGGTAGTATTGAGTTCTGGTGGAGGTCGTGGCGTGTTTGCCCACACGGGGTTTTTGCTTGCCTTAGAAAAACTGGGCATCGAGATCGGTGCCATCGCAGGTTGTAGCGCCGGTGCCTTAGTGGGTGGAATTTATGCCAGTGGTAGCGATATTCGGACATGGGAAAAGACCATCGCGCAAGTTCAGACCAGGAAATACTGGACTCCCGATTCGTGGTGGCGACTTTTTTGGCAGATGTTGGTGCATAGGGGGCGTGGTTATACCGGTTTGTCGGATAACAAAGCTGCGATTGAGTTTATTCGTCGCAATCTTTCTGCGCCAACTTTTGAGACTTGTCGAATACCCTTTTATAGTCTTGCAACCAACTTAACGCAAGGTACCAAAACGCTGTTTTCGACGGGTGATTTGGCACCGCGGATTATGGCCAGTGCAGCCATGCCGGTGTTGTATCGTCCTGTGAACGTTGCAGGAGAACTGTTTTGCGATGGTGCGACGATTGAGTTGTCTTCTCCCGAAGCGATTTGTTGTCGGCATCATCTAGATGCCTTGATTGTGCATCATGTAGCAGGTAACAGCGAAGGGCCAAAAAGCTTACAAAATGCCTTGCAAAAACCCTGGTCACTGGTAGAAATTCTTAATTTATTGTTATACCGCAATCGTCCTTGGTATTTAAGTAATCAACCGCTTGCTTTTCATCGTTGTCGTTGTGGTTGTGGTATTCCGGTATTGGTTGTGGAACCGAATTTACCGGAGCTTGTTTGGCCGTTGAGTAAGGGCGGAGTGGAAGTGCAAATCAGTGCTCAGCAGCAGACTGAGGCGTTGTTGGGGCCGCATATCGAAATATTACAAACAAATCCAAAAAAACTGGGTACTCTTGCGAGCAGCGAATTGTTGAATCCTTATGCTGAAAATAAGATTGCGGAGAGCTTTTGAGGGTGAAGTAACTTGGAACAAAATAATGCTTCACGCATATTGATTGATTTTACCGGTTGTTGGATCTAATAGAGAGAGAAAAATGATGTCTGATCAATATATCTGGCTGCTTTGGGCTAGCGCATTTTTGATTCCCTGGGGCTTCATTTATTGGCGGTTTCCTGCCCAGCGGCGAGCGATGTTATGGGCGAGTATTTTCACTACACCGTTTGGTTTGACCGAGCCAATCTTTGTTCCCGAGTACTGGATGCCGCCGAGCCTATTTGATTTGGCGGAGAATACGGGCTTCGACATCGAGAGCCTGATTTTCTGTTTCGGAATTGGTGGAATTGGTTCGGTATTTTACAATCTGTTAAGTCAGAAAGTCCCTCAGGCGGTGGATGACTGTGTGCGCGAGCACGATCTGCATCGTCACCACTACAAAGCGCTTGCTACACCTTTTGTGGTTTTTATTGTGCTCTATTTTTTGCCGTGGAACCCTATCTACCCCTCCATTCTCGCGATGTTCGCAGGGGCCTGGGCAACCATGCTTTGCCGGCCGGATTTAAAACGTAAAACCTGGATTGGCGGCCTATTGTTTTTAATTTATTACGCAATCTTTTTGGCCGGACTGGAGTGGACTGCGCCGGGTTATATCGATCGGGTGTGGAATATGGAAGTTTTGTCTGGCATTACCATCTGGTTTATGCCCATCGAAGAGCTATTGTTTGCGATTGGTTTTGGCATGTATTGGTCAGGGGTTTATGAACATTTTACGTGGAAAAAACTGCGTAAAGCGGACTAACCTATAGGTTTCACCTATGTTCTATACTTTGAAATGGAATGAATAATTTATGAAAACAATTATCACTAATATTGGCTAGAAACTCAAATCGGTAGGAGGCAAAACAATATTGATTTGTCGGAAAATGAGTAGAAAGATATTGCTAGGCAGTGGCGTGATTACCTGGATGGTGGCGACCGGATGGGTATTGGCCGAGGCGCCGGATGCACGCGCCATTGTCGCGCAAGTGGAGCAACGGCTGTGGGGTAATACCAGTCAGGGTCGTTATGCAATGACGATTACCACGCCTTATTGGCAACGTACACTCGTCTTGCAGGTGTGGATGCAGCGACCCGACAAAAGTTTTATTAACATCCGTTCACCGGCCAAGGAAGCAGGTGTAGCATCACTTCGGATCAAGGATGAAATGTGGAATTATCTACCGAAAGTGGAGCGCACGGTTAAAGTACCGCCTTCGATGATGTTGCAAGCCTGGATGGGTTCCGATTTCACCAATGACGACTTGGTGAAAGAGAGTAGCATGATTGATGACTATACACATGAACTCGTCGCCGAGGAAAAGATTAATGGTGAACCGGTTTATCGCATCAAGTCCATTCCCAAACCGAATGCGCCCGTGGTCTGGGGCAAGCTTATTTATCGCGTGCGCCAGAGTGATCTGATGCCCTTGAGTTTTGCGTACTACGATGAACGGGATCGGTTGATTAAGTCACTGACATTCTCCGAAGTGCGCGACATGGATGGTCGAAAAGTCCCTATTCGTTGGGAGATGCGATCGACGGACAAACCTGAGAACTCGACGGTGATTCGCTTGGATGAGGTCACATTTGATCGACCGATTTCTCCGAAAATTTTTACTTTGCGTAATTTGCGCGGACGCTAAGAGTAACCGGTCGGTTTGTGATCTTAAAAATTTGTATCACTCGTAAATGTGGAGAAGATACACCATGCCTATTGTTCAGATCGAACAGGTTTGCAAACGCTACCAACAAGACAATCTTTTCGTCGATGCTCTCGGCAACATTGATCTCAAGATAAACAAAGGTGAATTTACCGCGTTGGTAGGGCCGTCAGGTTCGGGTAAAACGACTTTGCTCAACTTGATCGGTGCTCTTGATACACCTAGCAGTGGTAAAATCTGGATAGAAGGGCAGGAGATTGGCCAACTCTCGAGACATGAACTCTCGCGTTTGCGTTTGCAAAAACTCGGTTTTATTTTTCAGGAATACAACCTGATTCCGGTACTCAGCGCATTGGAGAATGTGGAGTACGTCATGCTGCTGCAAGGTGTTAATGATGCAGAACGGCGTGAACACGCCATGCACATGTTGCGCGAAGTCGGGTTAGAAGGTTTGGAACATCGTCGTCCCGCCCAGCTCTCGGGTGGACAGCAGCAGCGCGTAGCCGTTGCGCGCGCAATCGTCGCGCAACCGATTATTGTGCTGGCCGATGAACCGACGGCCAATCTCGATTCAAGCACCGGGGCAGCCCTGCTTGACCTGATGCGTGATTTGAACACCATACGCGGTATTACTTTCGTTTTCTCCAGCCACGATCCGATGGTCATCGAACGTGCGCGGCGCGTGGTGCGGCTCAAGGATGGGCGCATTGTAGCGGATGAAAAAAGCCCATGAAGTTACTTCATTTAGCCTGGCGTAATGTGCTGCGTAATCGACGCCGTTCCGCCAATACCATTATCGCTATTACCGTTGGTTTGGCGGCATTGATCTTCGTCTGGGGTTTTATCGATGGCATGAACGAGCAGACCATTGAAAACAATACCCGTTATCTGACTGGTCATTTGAAAATCCACAAAACTGGCTTCCATAAGGATAAGGTGCTCTATCTTTCCATGGCCCATGACCCTGTTGTGCAGGCGCGACTGAATGATTTGCAGCAGGTTGTTGCGATTGCCCCGCGCATCGAAGACAAAGCTTTGTTAAGCGGTGATAAAGAGGCACGTGGGGTTAAAGTGATTGGCATTGACCCTGATCTCGAACCAAAAGTTACTACGATTGCCAAGGCCATTATTGTCGGTCGGTATCTACAGAGCGACGATGAAAACACCATCCTATTAGGCGACAATCTTGCGGCCAGGGCAGGCTTACAAGTGGGAGATCAGGCCGTGTTAGTGACCCAGGCGAGGGATGGCTCGTTGGCTGCGGATCGTTACACGGTGGTGGGACTTTATAACAGTGGTATCGATATGATTGATGCCGGCCATGTTTTCATTCCATTAGCTGCGGCGCAAGAGCTGTACTCCCTGTGGGGACAGATTACCGAGTGGGCAGTGCGCATCGATGAGCGCAAACTGGCGGGCAACATCGCGGCCCAGTTGACTGCTGAATTAGGTGTTGGTTTTGAGGTGTTGACCTGGCAACAGCTATTGCCGGGAATTGTGCAAATGGTGCGTTTTCATGAAATGATGACGTATATCGTGATTTTTATCGTGGTGGTAGTGGTCGCCGTCGGGGTTGCTAATACCATCTTGATGGGTGCCGCGCGGCGGTTAAAGGTTTCCCGCAACGCAAGTTGCACGCACATGCCCTGCCC
>CAZWUO010000033.1:0-24139 GCA_964636675.1 uncultured Ectothiorhodospiraceae bacterium | reverse complement strand
GGTGCCGTCAGCAACCCCATTCCCGTCTCGTTATGTCGCGCAATGGGGGCTGAGCTCATTATAGCGGTTAATCTTAACAACGACATCGTAGGCAAACATCTTGAAGATCACCAGCCCCAATTGCCGAAGGACTTAGAGCCAACCGCAGAACGCACCATACTAGAGAAACTGACTAACGAACTCACCAACAAAAAACAAGAGATATTCGATCACTTGTTCGAAAGCACCACCGACACACCCGGACTCTTTGAGGTTATTTCCACCTCGGTCAACATAATGCAAGATAAGATTACCCGCAGCCGGATGGCAGGAGATCCGCCCGATATACTGTTAAGTCCAAAATTAGCATCCATAGGATTAATGGAGTTTGACAAGGCCCAAGAAGCCATCGAAGAAGGACGCAATGCCGTACACCGCGCATTCCCTACACTACAAGATATTTTTGTAGTGTAAATAAGTATGGTTTATCCAGAAAAATTTCGGCCGCAAAATGAAGCCATTTTCATACCCGGTGCAGCAGGCAAACTAGCAACCATCATCACAACGACCGCAGCTAATCCATACAACGCATTTGCTGTAATATGTCACCCTCATCCGCTACACGGCGGCACAATGGATAACAAAGTCGTGCACACAATTGCTCGAACATTCTCTGACTTCGGCATTCCAGTCGCTCGATTTAATTTTCGCGGGGTTGCAGAGAGCGAAGGCGAATTTGCCAATGCTATTGGCGAAACCCAGGATTTAGAAACAGTTATCGCATTTATGCAAACCAAATATCCCGGTCTCGATGTATGGCTTGCGGGGTTTTCGTTTGGTGCCTATATTGCGCTAAATATATGTAGCAAAACTAACGCATCTTATTTGCTCACCGTAGCGCCAGCGGTACATCTATATGACTTTTCTAAAATCGCAATACCCAATTGCCCTTGGTTATTGATTATGGGCGATAAAGACGAAATCGTTCCACCGGATGAAGTATTTCATTGGGCAGAAAAAATCACACCCTCCCCAGAAATCGCACGCATGGCCGGCGCAGGACATTTTTTTCACCGACGTCTAGTAGAGCTCAAAAAAATAATCACCCAACACATTCAAACAAAAAAATGAATGATAAACTATTTCTATGCAATACCACCGAGCTTGACGAAAATCAAAGCAAAGGCTTTAGCTTGCCTAATCATACAAGAGACCCGGCTATATTCGTAGTCCGCCACGACAATCAGTTTTACGCTTATGCAAACACATGTCCACATACCAGCGCACCGCTAAATTGGCAGCCCGATCAATTCATGGACATAGATAATGAATATATACAATGTGCAGTTCACGGCGCATTATTTCGCATCCAAGACGGTCATTGCCTAAGAGGCCCTTGTATTAAGCAATCACTCACCAAAATAAATTTAGTCGTTGAAAATTCAAAAATATACATACAAGATGATTAACTCACTCGGATTTCCATTTCTAAGCTTCTGGCATTGTATTTGAATAACACTCATTAATAGCGTAAACGAAACAACCATGGATGTGCGATATTACACACTCATAGTGAGCACTGCCCATATGCGTTTAGAGAAATTTAAATTTGAAACCATTGAAAAGGCCACTGGAAATACCGGCGTGCGAAAATTTATCCGCCACCCTTCAGACATTCCTATCGAATATAAAATTGAAACAAACGGTGATCACAAACTGCAAAACCTGTCTAATGTAAGTCAAGGAGGCGTGGCCTTCAACTGCACAGAAAAAATTGCAATTGGATCCGTGTTACAAATAAAAATTTCTGCCACTCAACCCACCTTCAAAGCCTATGGTAAGGTTGCTTGGTGCGAAAAAACAACAACCGATATTTATGAAATTGGATTAGAACTTCTCGACCAACAAGATGCGTATCGCACACGAATGATCGAGCAATGTTGTCACATTGAGCATTACAAAAAAGAAGTACTCAAAAAGGAAGGACGGCAACTTACTGGGGCCGAGGCGGCAGATGAGTGGATAAAAAAATACGCGGACAAATTTCCTCAAATCTAAAACCAAGCTTAAATCTCACAACCATCACTTAAAGCCACTCTCGTTTATCCATCGATAATACCTGACAAAACTGCTAATATATACTACCTAACTTTAAACACGGCTATCAAATTATGCATCCCCCTGAATTACTGGCCCCTGCAGGTACTCTTAAAAACATGAATTATGCATTTGCGTATGGCGCAGACGCCGTCTATGCCGGTCAGCCTCGTTATAGTTTACGTGTACGCAACAATGACTTCGGACTAGAAAACCTGTGCACGGGTATTGAGACGGCACATAAGCTCGGCAAAAAGTTTTATGTCGCAAGCAACATCTCGCCACATAATGCCAAGATTAAAACCTACCTCAAAGACATGACACCGATTATAGAGATGCAACCCGATGCACTTATTATGGCGGATCCTGGCTTAATCATGATGGTGAGAGAAAAGTGGCCCGATGCCATTGTGCACTTATCCGTGCAAGCCAATACAGTCAATTACGCGAGCGTAAAATTTTGGCAATCAATAGGCATCAAACGCGTTATTCTATCGCGCGAACTCGCTCTCGAAGAAATTGCAGAAATCCGTCAACAATGTCCTGATATGGAACTCGAAGTCTTTGTGCATGGCGCCTTGTGCATTGCCTACTCGGGTCGCTGCCTGCTTTCAGGGTATTTCAATCACCGCGACCCAAACCAGGGAAGCTGTACTAATTCATGCCGTTGGGACTACAAAATGTATAGCAGCAAAGAGGATGAGTCTGGCGACATTTCTCGCACGCTTTCTACGGAGACCCAAACATCTGAACCCATTATGTTTAAACCCGATGCGCAGCAGCTCTCCGAACAAGTGTTTCTACTGGAAGAGCCACAACGCAAAGGCGAATATATGCCGATCTTCGAAGATGAGCACGGCACTTACATCATGAACTCTAAAGACTTGCGTGCCGTACAACATGTTGCAAAACTGATGGAGATAGGGGTCAACTCGTTAAAAATTGAAGGCCGTACAAAATCCCATTTTTATGCCGCGAGAACATCCCAAGTATATCGTTGCGCCATGGACAACGCGCTTGCTGGCAAGCCCTTTGATATGTCTCTTATGGTCGAACTCGATAGCCTGGCCAATCGTGGTTATACCGAAGGCTTTTATCGACGCCATGTACCTGAAGCCTATCAAAACTATGAGCAAGGTAACTCAGTCAGTACTCAGCAACAGTTTGTCGGTGAAATCACTGGATATGATGCCGTTGAGCAACTGGCTGAAGTAGATGTAAAAAATAAATTTCAAATAGGTGATCAACTAGAACTTATGCTACCTGAGGGCAACCAGCATTTTATTCTCGAAAAAATGCTGGATGCAAAAGGACAGCCTATGGACATTGCACCCGGCAGTGGCTATCAAGTCAAAATTGCATTGCCAGCGGAAAACCCTCAGATGGGGCTAATAATGCGACAAGTTTGAGCAAAAATAATTTTCAAGCTAAATTCCTCAGTTGACCACTACGCAGTATCGTTATGTTGTTGCTTAAAATGCGCATGAGTGATGGCATTGAATTCACTCAGAAAGTGAGCGCGCTACGATATGGATAACACGGCAGTTACTCAAGATGAGCAACTAATCACAATTTTTTTAGCCCAGTCGGGAGGAGCTGCCGCATATTCCTCATACTCAGCGTGCTCTGCAAAAGGGTTTTGCAATAATTTTTGTAAAATTTTTATTGCAGAATAATCACCTGCTTCGGCTTTTTCAATCGCAATTTGCGCGAGGTGATTGCGCAAAATAAACTTGGGGTTATGCTGCTTTAAAAACTCAGCCCGCGCTTTGTTATTGCTGCCTTCTTTCGCTAATTGTTGCCTATATTTTTTTGCCCATTCGTCAAAAGATACTCGATCAACAAACTGATCACGCAATAAATCATTGGCGGCATCTTTGGCTTGATCAAAGCTCGCAAGACGACGAAAAAACAAGGTGTAATCAACGCGGTTAGTTTCTAACAAAGCGAGCAATTGATTAATAATTCCCACTACTTCTTTATCACGCTCGACAAGCCCTAGCTTATCTCCCATAAGCTGAAACAAATGTTGCGAGAAAATGCTGGCATAGTCTTCTAGTGCTTCGTTTGCCTGATCGAATGGAAGAATCGAAGCCAAGGATTCGGCAAACCGCTGTAAATTCCATAAACCTATCGTCACCTGACGCTTAAACGCATAACGCCCAGAATAATCCGAATGATTGCAAATATAGTCGGGATTATATTCGTCGAGAAAACCAAATGGGCCATAATCCAAGGTCAAACCCAGTACTGACATATTGTCTGTATTCATCACCCCGTGGGCAAAACCAATCGCTTGCCATTTTGCGATTAACTCCGCCGTGCGCTTTACAACTTCTTTAAAGAAACATAAAACGGAATTCGATTCCTTGCAAAAATGTGGAAAATATTGCTGAATCACATAGTCTGTGAGCGTCCTCACTAAATCAGGACGTGATTGATAATGAAAATATTCGAAAGAACCAAAACGGATAAACGTCGGCGCCACTCGAATCAGTAACGCAGCTTTTTCGACGCGCTCTCGATAAACATCGGTAGCGCTGCCCATCAAACATAAAGCGTGAGTAGTTGGAACACCCAGGCCATCCATTGCAGTACTGCACAGGTATTCGCGTATCGTTGAACGCAACACCGCGCGGCCATCACCCGAGCGTGAATACCGCGTCAAACCTGCCCCCTTGGATTGCAGCTCCCAGCTTTGTTTAGCTGTCGTTTCAAGCTCACCCAATAATATCGCGCGTCCATCACCCAACTGTGGCACATAAGTACCAAATTGGTGGCCCGCGTAAACCGCCGCTAAAGGCGCAAACCCAGGATGTTGCAGCTGGCCGTTAAAATAACTTAAAAACTGCGCCGATTGGCAAAACTCCGCACTCATGCCCAAAAATTCGGATACTTTTTTATTAAGATCAATAAGATGACAAGCATCTAGTGGTGTAGGAATCGTCCGCTCGAAAAACGCTTGCGGCAAATCAGCAAAACTATTGGTAAATTTGAGTTCCATAGATTCCCTCATTTGTATCAACCTGTAAAATCACCAGCACCTTCTTTTTACTTGAGTATTTTACTGTGTTTTCATCTTTTTAACAGTACCCGTCGCACAGGCTATAAGCCTGTTATACACACGGATATAGTGCCTCCGCTTTTAATCTCATTATTTTCAAGGAATTTAACCCCACTTAAACGTTAATAGTTGTCTAGAATTGCTCCGCTTGTTACCGTTAGCGCTGATCTAAACACGCTACAGACCGCTCAACGGCGGATTTTAGGATAATGAGTACACAACAAAAAACCGTGACTTATCTATGGGGAAAACAATATGCGTAAAATATACATGGTATTTTTCTTTCTGGCCTTTTCAACCTCTGCATTGGCTGAGGCAGAATATTATGCCATTGATCCGGAACACAGCTTTCCACATTTTGCGATCGATCATCTCGGGCTGTCGACGATGTATGGTCGTTTCGACCAAACCACAGGCCGCCTAATGATCGACCGTCAGCGGAAAACGGGCTTTATTGATATAAAAATTGCGGCGGTATCAATTACCACGGGATTTGCTAAACGCGACAAACATCTGCGCTCACCCGATTTTTTAAACGTTATGGAATTTCCCAATATTATATATAAGTCGAGGAATATTAGCTTCGGCGATAACAGCACCGCCTTCGTCGAAGGAGACCTAACAATGCTGGGTATTACTAAGCCCGTTCCATTGAATGTGAACCGAATGCGCTGTGGAAAAAACCCAATAAGCCAAGCTTACACCTGCGGATTTGAAGCATCTGCCGAAATTAAGCGTTCAGACTTTGGCAGCAAATTCGGTTTGCCTAACATCGGGGACACCATGAAACTCTGGTTTGAGGTCGAAGCCATTCGTGAAAATTAAAACACTCAGCAGGTAGCGTACAACTGAGCAGCCTCGCTACATCTACCCGCACCTTAGCAGGTGGGATCATTTGTGGGCTAAATAATATCGCTCAAGAAGGCTGTACCAGGGTATGAGCGAAATTACTCAACACAGCGAACTGCTCAAGACTTAAGTTTTCCGGGCGCAACATCGGATCAATACCCGCTGCCACGATTTGCTGCTCGGTTAACATTTTATTGAGTGAATTACGAATTGTTTTGCGCCGCATATTAAAGCTCTGACTGACGACTTGAGCAAACATCGTAAGGTTCTCTACATGCGCTCGTTTTTCCACGAGTGGCACCAAACGCACGATTGAAGACTCCACTTTTGGCGCGGGTTTAAACGCACCCGGCCCCACATTAAAAAGCCTTTCCACGTCAAAGTGATATTGCAACATCACGCTTAAGCGTCCATAAGCCTTAGTATTCGGTACAGCACATATTCTATCAACGACTTCTTTTTGTAACATGAAATACATATCTTTTATATCTTCGCAGTATTTCACCAAATGGAAAAGTAACGGCGTCGAAATGTTATACGGCAAGTTACCAACAATGCGCATTTTTCTTGTGTCCGCATGCAATGTGGAAAAATCAAATTTGAGCACGTCCATATTATAAATAGAAAACACTCCTACCGGCGGTAGGACTCTCTCCAGCAATAAAATCAAATCGCGGTCTAGTTCGATTAAACTTATATGCTTGCTCTGCGCTAATAACAAGAGGGTTAACGCGCCTTGTCCCGGCCCAATTTCTATTAAATTGTCGTTGTCCTTTGGATTAATGGCTCTGACAATACGCCGAATAACATCTGGATCGTGTAAAAAATTTTGTCCAAAACGTTTGCGTGCTTTATGCATTTAGGGTGGCTCGTCGCTGCGCCATTTCAATCGCCGTTTTTATCGCGAGTTCCATGCTCGTTGGATCAGCACGACCGGTTCCAGCAAGCTCCAAAGCCGTGCCGTGATCAACCGAGGTGCGAATAATCGGCAAACCTAAAGTCACGTTTATCGCTTGCCCAAAACCTGAATATTTTAAAACCGGTAAACCCTGGTCATGATACATTGCAAGCACCGCATCGGCGGTATCCAAATGTTTGGAGACAAATAACGTATCCGCAGGTAATGGCCCAGTGAGTTGGTATCCGCGCTGGCGAAATGCGTTGACCACAGGCTCAATAATCTCTATCTCTTCACGGCCTAAATACCCAGCTTCGCCGGCATGAGGATTCAAACCACTAATAATCACATGCGGCTGGTTTATCCCGAACTGTTGCTCCAAGTCATCGAATAATATTTGCAACACTTGGGTCAACTTTTCCATGGTAATAGCGGTAACGACTTCGCGCAGCGGCAAGTGGGTCGTTACTAATGCAACTCGTAGGTTGTTGGTTGCCAACATCATTACAGGCAATGCCGCTTGTGTTTTTTCGGCAAAATATTCCGTATGCCCAGAGAATGTGACGCCTGTATCATTAATAATACTTTTTTGCACAGGGCCGGTTACCACCGCCAGAAAATCTCCATTCATACTATAGTTAATCGCAAGGTCTAGGGTCTTCAGAACATAATCCGCATTGGCTTGTTGCAGTTCACCGCAGGAACTATCAACTCGGAGTTTAACCGGAAGATAATACAAATGCCCCGGTTGGTGTTTTCTCACTTGATCGGCTTGCCACTCGGTCAAACGCAAAGGAATACCTAACTGCCTAGCCCGCTGTGTAATTAATACAGGATCGGCAACAATAACAAGCTGCGCATCATACTTCTGTTGCGCCGCCATAATCGCTATGTCTGGACCTATTCCTGCGGGCTCTCCTGGGGTAATGAGGATACGAGAAATACTCTTTGAACTCACAATTGGATTTTTATTTGGACATAAGCCTGATCACGTAATTGGCGCAGCCAAGACTCCGCAAGCTCATCCGTTTTACGTTGTCGAATAAACTCATTCGCTTTATTACGCGCAAACTCTTCTCTGTTATCTAGCGAACGCCTATCCAATACTTGCAAGATATGCCATCCAAACTGACTTTGAAATGGCTCGCTGACTTCGCCCGTGGAAGTATCATTCATTACGGTTTCAAATTGTGGCACCATATCACCTGGACTAATCCAACCCAAGTCTCCACCCACTGCCGCTGAATTAGTATCCGCGCTATGCGAGCGTGCGAGTTCTAAAAAGTCATCGCCATTAATAATACGCTCACGCAATTGCTGTAAGCGCAACACAACTTCATCCGCATCCATCAATTCATTCGGGCGCATTAATATATGCCGCGCCTGAGTTTGCGTAATAATATGTTTTTTCCCGGTTCTTTTATCGACCAGTTGGATGATATGAAAACCATTTGGACTACGAATAAGCTCGCTGATACTCTTTTTTTTCATTTTGAAAACCAAACGGGTAAAAAGCGCTGGCAACTGACCCGCTTTGCGCCAGCCTAAACTTCCACCTTCTAAGGCTTTTTGTGCATTCGATACGCTTATCGCCATTTGCGCAAAATCCGCACCTTGATTGAGTTCATCTAATACACGCTGAGCTTTATCTTTTATTTTTTCTATCGCTTCCGCATTCGACGCTTCTGGTACAGCGATTAATATATGCGACAACAGAAACTCATCATCAATATTGCCTTGCGTTTCTTGGGTGGAAATAAAATTAGCAATTTCCTGGTCAGTCACCAATACCCGCGAATTAACCTCACGCTGCATCAAGCGTGCAAGCGCCATTTCATTTCTTATATCTTCACGAAAATCGGCAAACTTAAAACCATCTCGTTCAAGCACTTTACGAAACTCATCTAGTGACAAACTATTTTGTGCGGCGATATTTTCCAATGTCGAGGTCAACGCATTATCATCAATAGTAATGCCCGTATTTTTTGCAAGCTGCAACTGAATTCGCTTAATGATTTCTCTTTCCAATACTTGCTTTTTTAGCACGTTCTGCGGTGGCGGCAGTGTATTCTGCGCCCTTATTTGCTGTTGCACGACCTGCATTTGTCGATCGAGTTCAGTCAGCGTTATGATATCCTCATCGACAATCGCGACAATTTTATCAATTATCTGGCCCGCAATAAGCATTGGCGAACCCAGTAAGCAAAAAAGAATTAAACTAAAAATACGTAACAAATTCACTAATTCAACTTCCTTAATTAACTAAGACCTTATGCCCGAAAACGAGTTTTCGTACAAAGTTCTCTAACTATCATTTTAAGACCTGAAGAACTTACAGCCGGGTAAACGAAAACTTATCCTCTAGCCGACTGCCAATACTCGTCAAACCTTTTAATTCAATTTGCAATGCAACACCGGTATCCGTTTCACCTTGCCGGTTGGTATAACGACTCGCTACTGCGCGCACAGACCAACAACAGGCGTTATACTCAGCACCCAGATAAGCTTCTTGTACCTGCTGGGTATCGATTGAGTATTTCAAACGACCAGAAAGCGACCAAGGACGCGTCAAATCCACAACCACAGAGGTGGATACTTGACCACCTAGCAAATTCCGATAACGATAACCGAGACTGGCGCTCGCTGCTTTTCCCGCATAGTTTAACCGAAAACTCCCTTTTTCAGCCTGAATTTTTTCACTCAGTAACAATATATTCGCTTCAGCTGAAATATCCGACGCCAAAAATAGTCTGCTATATGCCGCTGACTGTAACGATCCTGCACTAATCGTCGATTCAGTATCAAAATTCGCCGTTTGATCCGCCAGATAATAGGTTTGAGCCACGCCAAGAGACATTCGTTCAACACCTCCCATGGTCAACCAATGCGAATCCAGCGCCAAGGTCATACGATGTGCCGCGCCAAGCCGGTCATTCCCGATATAACGCTGACGAGAAAATAACTGCGCATACTGAAAATCTGCAACGCGGCTATCAAACATTGGTAAATCCTGCTGATTCCGATCGGGGATATAGAGATAGAAAAAACGCGGTTTTAGCAGCTGCAAATTAGTCTTGCTCTTTTTTTCAAACACCAAACCTGAGTCCAATGAAAACCCCGGAATCAAACGACGGCTTCCAGCGCCCACCTCATCCCCCCAATATTGGCTTATGTGCGCAAACAGCTGGGGTTGCCAATGCATCCAACGCCGCCTCAGCGGCAAGGTTAAGGCCGGTGAAAACACCAGCCGTTGCGAGCGCAGACCATTCGGCAAACTAAAAAGTGAATACTCGCTTACTTGAAAAACCTCAAAGTATCGATAACGCTGCTCTGAATACAAATTAATTTGCGGCAAGCGTCGATAAGGCTGGTCAATGTTCGTCTCCAGTACCTGAAAATCTTGCAGCAAACCCGACAAGGCCCAAGAATCACCTCCCATGCGCAGCGAAACCTGCCGATCCAAATACGAACGACTGACATTGTCGAGACTATTGCCAAAATCTCGAAAATAATAAATATCCGAAACCTCTGCCACATTAACCCGCCAGTCGATGCGCCGACCCACCTGAGCAGCGTGTTTGAGCGCGTATAAACTTCGATCAGATGCTCTTAGCGCATCCTTCGATAAAAACTCAACTTGCACTTGACCACGATGGCGCTCCCCCATATAACGCAATTCATTTTCGAACAACAAACCCCGCTTGCTTAACCAACGCGGGGTTATCGTAGCATCTCGGTTAGCCGCGATATTCCAATAAAACGGACTCGCAAGGCCAAAACCCGATGCTGATGAGTTACTAAACTGAGGTGGCAAAAACCCGGTTTTTCTACCCTGGGTAGCAAAACTGACATAAGGCAAGTAAAACACCGGAACCGGGCCAATCTCTAAACGCACATGTTTGGCGGATCCCCAATAAGTATTATTGTTGAGATTAATCTGGCTCGCTCTTATACGCCAACCCAATTGCTCGGGATTGCAGGTAGAATAAGTAGCATGCTCCAATCGAAAATTGGCCTGATCAATATGAAATGCCCGCGCCTGACCACTGGCACTCGATTGCGGCAAATAATAACGAACATTTTTCACCGCCGCCGTATGTGAAAGCCAATTTATGACTGCATTATCGCCAGTAATCTGCACATCGTTTTGCGCAAACCTTAGCGCACTTTGCGAGGAAGCAATACTCTGGGTTAAATCGAAACTAAGACGTTCCGAATACAATATCTTATTTTCATACTTTATACTTGCGTTACCCATCAACTCAAAAGTTTGGGAGTCAGGCTGCGTCAATTCGTCCCCCAATAACTCATACTCCCCTAAGTTCGGCAAAACATTCTTATTTAACCCAGCAACGAACTCAGACTCGAACAAAGGCAGCGCACAAAAATTTGGGGGGGCGGCCTGAACATTCGCCACAGCAAGCAAGCTCACTAATAGGCACACAATTTTAAGCCAATCATTCATATCAATTAATTAGTAGCAGAATGGAGTAGTCAACTGAAGTTTTTTAGCCATAGTCAGCGCTATATTGATTCACGTTCGTTGATGTTGTGATACCGAATTCAATCGACGAAACCTCGGATCTTATAGCCAACAAAATGAGAACAAGGCGAAAACAAATGGAAACTGGAGTTTACACGAAGCAAGTGCGTATTATGAATTTGTTTTCAATGCCATTATCACTTGCTAGACGACTTAAACAGGGGGGGGGGTTAAGGCATGGCGTCAATGAATATGATCGTGCTGTGGAGCCTGAAAACGCCCTCTAACGAACGCAAAAGAAAAAGAACATCGACAAACTTATTAAACCAAGTCGCGAAACTCCCATTTTAAGCTCAATACAAGCCCCGACGATCAAGACCTCAGGGTAGAAAGCAGCTTTTGAGCATGTTCCACGGTTTCCAAACCAAGATTTGTCAGATACCCTCCATCCTGGTGGGTGACCAGTCCTTTTTCATGTAATCGCCGCATGGCAGAAATCATGGTAGGTTCTGCATCTTTATGGACTTTTATTCCGACTTGCATGCTCTTTAAATCATAGTGAATCAAAGCATCTAGCTCATCGATAAATTCTTGGTTAATACTCATCTCATCGCCTCCTCAATATTATATTATGAGAGTACCAAGCCAAGTATACCGGAAACAAGTGCGCCATCAACACTATGTTGTTGTGTGGAGAATGGACAATAACAAGCTTTCGCATGACCCTACAAAAGTGCATACTCCATCGGCCACAGGCTTACAAGACGGCATAAGCGATACAAAAACAACCTTAGGAGATTCTATGAAAAAGCTCAAAAATGAATCAGAACTCGTGAAAGGCGCAATACTTGCTGGCGTAAAATATGGAGAAGCACGAGGCGCCGTAGAATTTGAGCCTACTGACTCTGCTGCGGATAAGATACTATATATCTACCGACTACTCATCCATGACAAAAAAATTCAAGCCTTGCCTGAAGATCAGGTTTCTCAAAAATCGATGAGACATAAATTAGCGATATGGCATGCAAAACAATTACCCAAAGACCACCCTTTATTAAAATAGGTATAAGAAATCTCAGTGCAAGATAAACGCCTTGATCTACTCCGCCAATGGGCTGGTGAACAACTCAACAGTCCTCAGCTTACCTTAACTCCCGCTTCAGGCGACGCGAGCTTTAGACGTTATTTTCGCACCCAAGTGAATACCACCACCTACATATTAATGGACGCCCCGCCCGACAAAGAAGACTGTGGTTCTTTTGTGCAAATTGCGCGTGCTTTTAGCGAATGGGGTTTAAATGTTCCAACAATTATCAACGAAGACCATGACCGAGGATTCTTATTATTAAGCGACTTAGGTAACGTGCAATACCTAGAGGCGTTAAACGCAAATACCGCCGAGCAAATGTATGGCGATGCGCTACAAGCCTTGCTCACGCTACAATTGAATTCTGCATCAACAAAACTCGCCCTACCGCCTTATAACGATGCGTTGTTATTAAAAGAAATGGCATTATTTTGGGATTGGTTTTTAAATCGACATATGCAGATTAAACTCAACCCAATGCAAGAAGACAACTTATTGCAAGCCTGCAAACTTATCGCCAACGAAGCTTTATCACAACCCCAGGTATTGGTACACAGAGATTACCACTCGCGCAACCTAATGGTGACCAAAACCAACAACCCTGGCATATTAGACTTTCAAGACGCCGTATTCGGGCCCATAACTTATGATTTAGTCTCCTTACTACGAGACTGTTATATAAGCTGGCCCGTCGAACAAGTTGTCCATTGGGTCGATGAATTTCGCAGAGACCTCAATAGCAGCGGAAAATTTACCACCATGGAGCAACTAAGCTTTCAAAAGTGGTTTGATTGGATGGGTTTGCAACGCCATATGAAAGCCATTGGAATTTTTGCGCGTTTAAAATATCGTGATAACAAAAACGGTTATTTAAAAGACATACCACGTACCCTCAATTACGTGCTCGAAGTCTCCCATAACTACCCCGAGCTAGCAGCGATTAATCGATTGATTCACACAGAAGTCATACCGCTACTCGATATGCAAACCGGCCTCCGAAAATGAAAGCGATGATACTCGCCGCAGGCCGCGGCGAAAGAATGCGTCCGTTAACCGATCAAACGCCAAAACCCTTATTGACCGTGGGCGGGAAAACATTAATCGAATACCATATCGAAGCATTAAGACAAGCCGGTATTCGAGAGCTCGTTATCAACGTCGCGTGGCTAGCAAATCAAATTATAGATTATCTGGGAGACGGAAGTCGTTTTAACATGCACATTCAGTACTCCATAGAAACGCCAGCACTGGAAACAGCGGGAGGAATTTTAAATGCGCTACCGCTCTTAGGTGAGCAGCCTTTTATGGTCGTCAACAGTGACATTTATACCGCTTACGATTTTTGCACATTACTAAAAAAACCGCAAAAACTCGCACATCTCATCTTAGTGGAAAACCCAGAACAACATTCACACGGAGATTTTTCTATATCCAATCATTTATTATGCGAAAAATCACAAGAAACATTCACCTTTAGTGGCATTGCACTTTACCAAAAAGCCTTTTTTGACGGGCTTTTCCCAGGCAAAAAACCATTAGCGCCTTTGCTCAACAAAGCCATGCAGCAACAGCAAATAACCGCTGAAGTCTATCGCGGAAAGTGGTTTGATATCGGCACTCCTGAACGCTTAAACAAACTTGATAGAGAACTTAGCTCACAAGCAACTTAATATATTTTGAGGGCTTTTATTGCAAGGTAGTCGTCACCAAAACATGCTCAAGGCTTGCGCCCGGCCAACCGAAAAAACATAATTCTTCGAGTAAACTCTCACCTTGTTGCCGCTCAAGTGAACTCTCTGCAAGAAAAGCAAGCCGACTCTGGAATAGAAATCTAGCTTCTTGCAGCGATAACTTCATACCATCCAAAAAAAGCAATAACATTGCATGCGCTAGACGAGGACGGAGCATGAACTCTGCGCTAATTTCAGTGCGCAAAATGTCCCATTCGTTACCCGACGAACTTGTCCAGCCATGCTGATGATAAATCGGCGGTAATAAAAATAACTTATTCGGAAAACGTATATCTTTACTCGAAAACACAATACGTCGAATCATCGATGACCACAGCATGCTATGCAGCACCAGCGAATTTGCGTAGCGGTTTAAATAACCAACAAATTCATCACTGAAAAACACCTCTAATAATTCATCTAATTCTTGGGTATCTTGGGCTTGTGCTAGGCACAACAACAAATGGTCAGACTCCCGGGTTAACGGACTTGTTTTAACTCCATCGCGAGTATAGGAATTTCCAGGTGATAATAATAGATTGTTCATGCCTTCTCCCTGAGTTTCATTTTGCAGCCTGAGCTGGATTAAGTCTGGTTTAACCTCTCATGATTTAAACCCATAGCGCTTATAATCATAGCGCTTACAACACCTATAGCAGAGCATATGCCAAACCACAGAATTCAAAAAAAACAACAGCTTGCAACAACTTATTCAACGGCAACCCTTCGCTGATCAGGCAATATTTTGCCAGGCGGAAAAGCTTGATCAAACAAATCCTCAAAAATGTTAAACTGTTGCTCAACTCAATAAAAGACAAGAAAAAACTATGCACACAAAATTTGACGGCTTTCCAAAAGATACCTTAAAATTTCTAAAAGAACTTAAAAACAATAATAATCGCGAATGGTTTAATGACAACAAACCCCGCTACAAACAAAGCATCGTCGAACCCATGAGTGAGTTTATCACCGTGATGCAAACCCCACTTAGCAAGATATCAAAACATTTTGTCGCCAACCCTCGCCCCCACGGAGGCTCCATGTTTAGAATCTATCGGGATGCTCGTTTTTCAAAAAACAAAGACCCTTACAAAGTAAACGTTGGCTGTCATTTTAGACATGAAGCAGGTAAAGATGCCCACGCACCTGGTTTTTATCTGCACATAGAGCCAGGGAATGTTTTTTTTGGTGGTGGCGTTTGGATCCCTCCCAATCCAATACTCAATAAAATTCGAACTATCATGGTTGCTTTTCCAAAATCCTGGCAATTAATTTTGGATGATAAAGGAATAAAAAAACTAGGCGGGATTCAAGGAGACGGCTTAAAGCGCATCCCCAGGGGTTATGATCAGGAGCATCCTTTTCAACAAGATTTAAAACGTAAAAGCTTTTTTATTTTAGAGAATTCTAATGACAAAATTGTGCAAACAGCAGATTTCACCAAAGAGGTCAGCAAAGTATTTAAGGCAGCCAGCCCGTTAATGAAATTTTTAACAAAATCATTGGAATTACCCTACTAGGGATTAGTGACCCCAAATGAAAAAACATATTCTGGTCGACATCTCTGCACATGGCTTTGGACATTTTTCGCAAACAGCACCAATCATTAATTTACTCGGAAAAAATAATCCCGACCTAATAATTACCCTACGCACCACATTACCCACTGACTTTGTGCGCACGCGCATCCATACACCGCTAACGATTATTGCAGAATCATTAGACTTCGGCATGCAGATGAACTCTGCAATAAATACCGATGTGGCCGCAAGTGAAAAAGCCTATGCCGAGCTTCACAAAGACTGGAGGGGTCACCTAACGGCACAGAAAAAACGCCTAAAAAACCTTAAACCCGACCTTGTTTTCGCTAACATCCCTTATTTGTCACTCGCCGCCGCGACCCAACTTAACATTAACACTGTCGCACTCTGCTCATTAAACTGGGCACATATCTATCAAGGCTATTTCCATACCACGGATAACCATCAGCATATTTATCGTGAAATGTTAGACGCCTATAATAATGCTAACATTTACTTGCGCCCCACTCCCAGCATGGAAATGCCCGAGCTTAAAAATATAAAAAATATTTCTTCCATTGTCAAACTTGGCAAAAATAAACGCGCTGAAATCAATGCCACAGGCAAGCTCAGAGATAACGAAACCCTCGTACTGTTAGCTCTCGGAGGAATCAAAACCTCCATCCCTATCGAAACCTGGCCACAAATCCCTGGCATTCGTTGGTTAACAACATGGGATCATGCCATCAAGCGCGATGACATCGTACCGCATAAAAACTTCAATATGCGCTTTACTGACATACTCTGTAGTTCAGATGTCATCGTCACCAAGCCCGGTTATGGTGTCATTACCGAAGCTGTATGCAATCAAAAACCCGTGTTATATATACGCCGCCACGACTGGCCTGAAGAGAACAACATCGTCGACTGGTTACAACAACATGGCGTCGCTCAAGAAATATCGCAAGATACTTTTTTCAATGGAAAAATATTAGAAGAAATCAAAAAACTCAATGGATTAAAAATAACAAACAATATTAAACCAGATGGTGCCAGGGAAGCCGCAGAAATCATTGAAAGGTTTTTATATGAAGACGCTTCCTAAAAATAACATTTATTGCTAATGGAATAGGGGAATTACATCATATCATGATGCATTTCACTACGGTCATAATGACAAGCGTATTTTGGACGAAGGTGATTTTATAGAAACGCGAAATGGTAGGTTTTCTTTTTCTCTATAAAACCGAATGCCGCCCATCCTATGCCAAGAAGGACAAGGCTGACGGTGTCAGGACTCTCTTGATCTTTTTTTCAAAAATCGTTGTATAATACCAAAATTTTGCGCACTAACGCGCCAGCAACTGTGGAATATCGGAAGCAAGTCAATGAAAACCTTGGGATTTACAGTGTTACTCTTTATTTTATGGGTACTCCTGTCTGGACAGTTCTCCTTACTATTACTCAGCTTGGGACTCGCCTCGGTTCTGCTGACAGTTTTTCTCGCATCTCGAATGAATGTGATTGATCACGAAAGCTATCCCATACACATCTCTGCCAAACTACCTGCGTTCTTTGCTTATATTCTATGGGAAATTATCAAAGCAAATATTGATGTTACAAAACGTATTTTGAACTTGGGTGGAAAAACCATCAACCCACAGCTCGTTGAAATTCCGCTGCCGCATAAATCAGATCTCGGCCGTGTCATTTATGCCAATTCCATCACGCTAACACCCGGTACAGTGAGTGTGGAGCTGGACAATCATAAAGTACTGGTGCATGCACTAAGCGATGAAGGCGTCGATGATCTGCTGCGTGGCGAAATGGCAAAAGCAATTCCTGACCCGGTGAACAATCAATAATGTTTATGGCCGCTATCGTAGCAATACTGATTACCATGGGGCTGGCACTGGCGCGGGCATTAATGGGACCAACCGTTTATGATCGCATTGCTGCGGTCAATATGTTCGGTACAAAAACGGTATTGCTCATCGCTGTTTATGCTTTTTTTTCAAAACGCACAGATTTATTAGACATTGCTCTGGTCTATGCATTGATTAATTTTGTTGGCGTAGTTGCCGTGTTACGCCTGGTTGAGCAAGGTGATTTTCACTCAAGTAATGAAACCACAGCAAAACCGACTAAGACGAACTCTAAGCGATGATTGACATTCTAAGTGGGATCTTTCTTATCAGTGGCGGTTTATTGGGCGTAATCGGTGGCGTGGGTATTCACCGTTTTCCCGATTTTTACAGTCGTTTGCACGCCGCGAGCATAACCGATACGCTGTGCGCCATTTTGATTCTGCTTGGCCTTGCGCTGCAAGCCGGACTGGGGCTTGATCTCTTCAAACTTTTTTTGATTTTTGCCTTTCTTTTTTTTACCAGCCCAACAGCCTCACACGCAGTGGCAAATGCGGCAATGCATGGTGGCCTAACCGCAAAATTGCATGCTGATAAAGTGGAGGAAAAAACGTAATGGATATCATCATCGATATCACTTTACTCGCCTTTCTGGCGATTACCGCAGTGGCCATTGTGCGCATGAGCAATCTCTTTGCCATCATCATGTTATTTGGGATCTTCAGCTTATTGTCCGCCGGCCTGTTTGTGGTGATGGACGCGGCCGATGTCGCATTTACAGAAGCAGCTGTAGGCGCGGGCATCTCCACAGTCTTGATGTTAGCGACACTGGCACTTACCAAAAATCACCATGAAAAAAAATCAACCGCACATCGGCCATGGCTACCACTCGTCGTTGTTTCAATCACCGGAGCAGCATTGGTCTACAGCACCCTGGATATCCCCCCCTTTGGTAGCCCGGATGCACCATCGCAAACCCATGTAGCACCTTATTATCTAACCCAATCCATGCCGCAAACCGGAGTACCCAATGTGGTGACATCGGTGCTGGCGAGTTATCGAGGCTTTGATACCTTGGGTGAAACCGCCGTTGTTTTTACCGCTGGCATTGCCGTTTTGTTATTGCTTGGTCATCGGCGCTCAAGGTCAAAAGCGAGCAACAAGAAAAAAAAGGCCGCTGTAGATGAAACATAATTCAATTCTGCGTGTGGCTTCAAAACTGCTCATTCCACTCATCATCCTTTTTGCGCTCTATGTTCAGTTCCATGGCGACTTTGGCCCGGGCGGTGGTTTTCAAGCCGGGGTTATCTTTAGCGTAGCGATTCTTCTCTATTCCCTAGTTTTTGGCCTCGATGCGGCTGAAGCCATTATTCCAGAAAATATTTTACGTATTCTCGCCAGCTTTGGCGTGATTCTGTATGCAGGCGTTGGTTTCGTGTCGCTGTTTCTTGGCGGCAATTATCTCGATTACAGTGTGCTCGGCAGCACCCAAGTTGCCGGACAACATCTCGGCATTTTATTAGTCGAGCTGGGAGTAGGCATTACGGTCTCCTCTGTTATGTTGATTATTTTTTTCGCTTTTGCAGGCAGGGGTAGAGAAGCTTAAATGGACTTTATTATTGGACACTATAACTATTGGGTGGTTATTTTTTTGATGATGGTTGGTTTTTATACCGTCATTAGTCGGGGAAATTTGGTTAAAAAAATTGTGGGCCTGAATATTTTTCAAGTGTCCGTTTTTCTCTTATACATTAGCATGAGCACGGTTGAAGGCGGAGCAGTACCAATTATTACCGAAGGTGTCAAAGTATACTCAAACCCCTTACCCCATGTATTGATTCTGACGGCCATTGTTGTCGGGGTGGCCACCACCGCATTGGCACTTGCGCTGGTGATTCGCATCAAAGAGGCTTACGGCACCATTGAAGAAGACGAAATTCACCAGCAGGATCACACACTTTAATGGAACAACATATCAGTCTGTTGCTGGTCGCAATTCCATTGATTGCCGCACCCATTATTGCGATTTTGCCGCGTGGCCGACTGCCTTGGTTAGGCGCGTTAATGGTGACCTCGCTCTGCGTTATATTGGCCGGTTTTCAGTTATGGGCCGTTGTTTCGGGTGGTATGATCAGTTACGAACTGGGAGGCTGGGCACCGCCTTGGGGGATTGAATACCGTATCGATGCGGTGAATGCTTTTGTTGCATTAATCGTTGCTGGCATTGCGGCAATCACATTGCCCTATGCGTTATTAAGCGTAGAAAATGAGATCCCCGAACATCAAATCCCTCTTTTTTATAGCGCGTTTTTGCTTTGCTTAACGGGTTTGCTGGGCATTACCCAGACCGGCGATATTTTTAACATCTTTGTTTTTTTAGAAATCTCCGCACTCTCATCCTATGCCCTCATCGCCCTTGGGCGCGAACGTCAGGCGCTGACCTCGGCTTATCAATACCTGATTATGGGCACCATTGGCGCAACCTTCTTTTTGATCGGCGTCGGCTTGATCTACTCACAAACCGGCACCTTGAATATGCAGGATCTCGCTCAGCGCCTGCCAGATGTGTTTGCGCAAAAAACCGTGCATACCGGTTTTGCTTTTATCATGATTGGTATCGCATTAAAGCTGGCGCTGTTTCCACTGCATCTCTGGCTACCTAATGCTTATACTTATGCGCCCACCGTTGTAACGATATTTCTCGCCGCAACGGCGACCAAAGTTGCGGTTTACGTGATGCTGCGCATTTTATTTACAGTTTTTTCTAGCGACTTTATGTTGAACACACCAACCGACGAACTGTTTATTGTAGCCGGTATTGCCGGTGTACTCATCGCCTCGGTTTATGCCATTTATCAGAGCAATATTAAACGCCTGCTCGCCTATTCCAGTGTGGCGCAAATTGGCTATATGGCTATGGGTATCGGTTTTGCGTCAGTCACGGGGGTAATGGCAACAACGCTACATCTTTTTAATCACGCATTAATGAAAACGGCATTATTCATGGCCATTGGTGCGATTATTTATCGCATTGGCGCTTGTCGTATGGATGAAATTCACGGTTTAGGGAAGCAGATGCCCTGGACGTTTGCGGCAATCGTTATCGGTGGTTTCAGTTTAATCGGTATACCGGGTACGGCGGGGTTTATCAGTAAGTGGTATTTGATCTTAGCCGCACTCGAGCAACAGGCCTGGATTTCGGTGACCGCTATTTTAGTGGGTTCTTTGCTCGCCGTCATCTATGTAGGGAAATTAATCGAAGCACTCTATTTCAAACCCGCCAGCGCAACAAACCTTGCGGTGAAAGAAGCCCCGCTGGCTTTATTAGCCCCGACATGGATTTTAGTCCTCGCCAACATCTATTTTGGACTCGATACTGAATTAACCGTAGGCGTGGCTGAATACGCGGCACAAGTGCTGGTAGGTATAGACGAATGAGCGCTGAAATGTTGCTCCTGAGTCTCATTCTTTTGCCGTTAATCGGCGCCATGGGAATTATCGTCGCCAGAAACCATCCCAATGTGCGCGAAAGCGTAACCTTGCTAACCGCTTCGTTAGTCGCGATTTTAGTCGTTGTCATGGCCCATCGGTTTCTGCAGGGTGAAACCTTTGCCCTCAGCATTGCTGAGCCATTACCTGGCATCACTATCGCCTTTAGACTGGAAGCCTTGGGGATGATTTTTGCCTTGGTCGCCGGTTTGCTTTGGGTAGTCACATCCATCTACGCCATTGGCTATATGCGCAGCCATAACGAAAAAAATCAAACTCAGTTTTTTGCGGCCTTTGCAGTGGCAATTTCTTGTGCCATAGCCATTGCCTTTGCGGACAACCTGTTTACCCTATTCCTTTTTTACGAGCTATTAACACTCTCGACCTATCCGCTAGTAGTACATTCAGGCACCGCTGAAGCGAAGCGCAGTGGACGCATTTACCTGGGTATCTTGCTGGGAACCTCTATTGGCCTTTTCTTGCTCGGTATTCTCGTTACCTGGTTTGTATCAGGCACGGTAACATTCCAAGAGGGCGGTATTTTAGCGGGCAATATTGACCCTGCTTGGGCAGGTCTACTGTATGCCTTATTCCTTTTTGGTATTGGCAAAGCCGCCTTAATGCCCTTTCACCGTTGGTTACCCGCAGCAATGGTTGCACCCACTCCCGTGAGCGCCCTATTGCATGCAGTGGCCGTGGTAAAAGCCGGTGTGTTTACCCTGCTGAAAGTAACAATCTATATTTTTGGCAGCGATTTTATTTTAAGCAATGATGTCACGGGTGTTTTGATTTGGGTGGCAGCAATTACCATTTTGCTTGCGTCGATGATCGCCATGAGCAAAGACAATCTCAAAGCACGCTTGGCGTATTCCACCGTTAGCCAATTAAGCTACATTGCTTTAGGGGCGATGTTAGCCAGCAAATCAGGACTCATCGGCGCTTCGCTGCATATCGCCATGCACGCTTTTGCAAAAATCACCCTGTTTTTTGCTGCCGGTGCTATTTTTGTAGCAACCCATAAAAAACTGGTTAGTGAATTAGATGGACTGGGACGAGCCATGCCGATTACCTTCACTGCCTTTTTGATTGGCACGTTGAGCGTCATTGGTCTACCGCCCTTTGGCGGCATGTGGAGCAAATGGTATCTCGGCTTGGGCACGGTTGAGGCGGGGCAATTAATCTTACTTGGCGTATTGATGTTCAGCTCCTTATTGAATATTGCTTACCTACTACCGATTCCTGTGCGTGCATTTTTTTGCAAACCGGCGAGTGGCGAACATCACACCGAAATTAAAGAAGCGCCAAAAACTATTTTATTGGCAATGATCATTAGCGCAACAGCTTGTGTTGTGTTGTTCTTTTATCCAGACCCGTTTTATCAGCTGGCAGAACTCGCTGCGGGAGGGGCTTTCAAATGATGAATAAAAACGAAAAAGAGTATTTTTTTGATAAACCTAAGAATGTCCAATGGACGATGAGAGGCTTTTATATCATCTGCGCTTTATTGGTCATTGCTGACTTCCTCATCCACCGCCATATCGTTTTAGACTGGGAAAAAATCCCGGCGTTTTATGCCATTTACGGCTTCGTCGCTTGTGTCTTATTAGTGGTTCTTGCAAAAGGAATGCGTCAATTTATTATGCGTAAGGAAGATTATTACGATGAGTGAGTTACCTCCTTTTGCGGTTTATTTTATCGCTGCCGTGTTACTGCTGCTAACACGTGGTATGGCACGTAAGATCATTTTATTAGCAACACCTGTTGTTACCGCTTTACACATCTATTTGAATGTTGATAGCGGCATTCTTGCGACCTATACCCTGATTAATTTTGAATTGACCTGGATGCGCACCGATAAGCTTAGTTTGATTTTTGCTTATCTCTTTTGCCTGGCTAGTTTTATTGGCGCTATTTTTTCGTTCCACGTTGATGATACAAAACAGCAAATCGCCGGATTAATCTATCCTGGCAGCGCCTTAGGGGCAGTCTTTGCGGGCGATTTCATCACGCTGTTTATTTTTTGGGAGCTATTAGCCGTCAGTTCGGTCGTGTTTATTTGGGCACGGGGTACCGAGCGCGCCATTAATGCAGGCATGCGTTACCTGATTTTTCAAGTAATCTCCGGAGTGTTTTTATTGGCAGGCGCCCTGGTTTATTACCAAAACACCGGTTCATTGACCTTTGAGCATATCGGCCTAGAAGGCGTAGCGGGTTGGTTGATTTTTATCGCCTTTGGGATTAAATGCGCCTTTCCTTTTCTGCACACTTGGTTGACCGACGGTTACCCCGAGGCAACGGTAACGGGCACGGTCTTTCTCTCCGCCTTTACCACCAAAGTTGCTGTTTACGCACTGGCACGTGGTTATGCGGGCGAAGATATTTTGATCTATATCGGTGTGACTATGGCTTGTTTTCCGATCTTTTTTGCGGTGGTTGAAAATGATCTACGCAAGGTTCTCGCTTACAGCCTGATCAACCAAGTCGGTTTTATGGTGACGGGTATTGGTATTGGTACGGCACTAGCGATGAACGGGGCAATCGCTCACGCATTTAGCGATGTAATTTTTAAAGGGCTGCTGTTTATGAGCATGGGCGCCGTATTGTATCGCGTCGGCCATATCAATGGTTCAAACTTGGGTGGGCTGTACAAAACCATGCCTAAGACCACGGCCTTTTGCATTGTCGGGGCCTTATCGATTTCGGCGTTCCCATTGTTTAGTGGCTTTGTCAGCAAATCAATGATTATGTCGGCCATGATGCTGGAGGATTACAGCTATCTGTGGCTACTAATGTTATTTGCCTCGGCCGGTGTCTTTCACCACGCTGGGATCAAAATCCCTTACTTTACCTTTTTTGCCCACGATTCGGGGCTACGCCCTAAAGAGGCCCCCACTAACATGTTAATCGCCATGGGGCTGGCCGCCGCACTGTGCATTTTTATCGGCGCGCAACCGCAATATTTATACGCGCTCTTGCCTTGGGAAGTCGAGTATTGGCCCTACGATACCACCCACGTACTCACCCAACTGCAACTGCTCTTCTTCTCCGCGCTGGCCTTTGTCTGGTTAAATCTACGTG
>CAZWUO010000032.1:0-24207 GCA_964636675.1 uncultured Ectothiorhodospiraceae bacterium | reverse complement strand
GACCGGAAAGTTCTTCTTCACCCACCGAGAAGGCAACGACCGGAATATCTTCAGCAGAAACCCCCTGATTACCCAGTTCCTTATAGAATGGAATATTGGCGTCACCATTGATGGTCGATACCACGGCTGTTTTCTTGCCTGTGCTGCCGAATTTCTTGATATCTGAAACAATCGACTGCCAGTCAGAATGACCAAAAGGCGTGTAGTTAATCATGATGTCTTTTTCTTTAACACCTTGCGCGAGCAAATAGGCTTTTAAAATTTTATTGGTAGTACGTGGGTATACATAGTCGGTACCTGCAAGTACCCAACGTTTTACCTGTAAATCATTCATTAAATAATCAACCGCAGGAATCGCTTGTTGATTGGGCGCCGCACCCGTGTAAAACACATTTTTAGAAGACTCTTCACCTTCGTATTGCACGGGATAAAAGAGCAAGCTATTGAGTTCTTCAAACACCGGTAATACAGATTTGCGTGAAACTGAAGTCCAACAGCCAAAGGTAACGTCTACTTTATTTTTGGATATGAGTTCGCGCGCCTTTTCAGCGAACAACGGCCAGTTAGATGCAGGATCGACGACGACGGCTTCTAATTTTTTACCAAGCAGACCGCCTTTTTTATTTTGCTCTTCTATCAGCATTAACATGGTATCTTTTAAGGTCGTTTCACTGATCGCCATGGTTCCCGACAACGAATGTAAAACCCCCACCTTAATGGTTTCGGCCGCACTCACCGATTGTGCAAATAGTGGCGCGACAAACAAACCCATGACACTTCCAAGCAAAGATATCCTTCTAAAAAACTTGTTCATATTACATATACCTCTCAGTTTCCAAGGTCCAAATAAAATGGATGACTTGTTATTTAACAGCCACCCATAACGTTTTATTTAAATATCGTAGCCATATGAAATACCTAATACGCCGGTCGCACCTTGGTCAGTATCATCCCGCGTTTTCCCACCAAAAATAGCGGTCACCGTCATGTCGGCGCCCGTATCACCGATGGGGTGAGTCAGCGTTAAATTGAGATGACGAAAACCAGAAGTAATCTTGGTTGTGTCATCTGGAATAAATTCATTGCCTGAATCCTTATCACTATAGGTATAATAACCCAAGGAGACGTCCATTGAAAAATCCTTGAATAAACCAAAACCTGCATTAGCCGTCCAATAAATGTCACCCGAATTACCCCAGGCTACATCATTGGTTAAATACTGCGCTTGCACGGTTACCGGGCCATAACCTAAATTAGCCACCGCTTCCGTACCATTTGAATCCTCTACATCAATGTATAAATATTGAATAACGCCTATCCCAAAATTCACTCCAGCAGCGCTACCCGCATATCCTGCATAGAAATCGTTTTCATAACCGTTATCGACATTGCTTGAATAAGACAAGTTAGAGGCCCAGTACCCCGCATATAAACCACTGCTATGGCTAGCATCGAATCCGCCTTGCAAGGCTGGAACATTGCTCTCTGGTGTTTTTTGCACACCACGTAAAACATATTTTGAAACCACACTGATATTGCCGCTTAGTGCGACATCCGTCGCATTCGCGTGCTTGGAAAGCATCCCTATCGCCAATGCTGGAATCGTTAAAGCAGATGCCATTTTTACAAATTTATTCATCTTCATTTAATCCTCTCTCAGTCTTTTTAATCATTAAAACCCAGATAAAACAACCTCGATGAGCCATAGAGACCAATGTGAGGTTTTAGGGTTAGCTGCCGATTTCGCTTCGGCCAAGCACATCAAGGCATCAAGTATGCCCATTATTTTTATTCTATAAATTCAGATACTTAACGGATTTTCTTCGATATTTTAACTTGTTTTTTGAGAGGTAACGCTTCACCAGAGTGCATGCCGATTTAACATTGTTGCAGAATAGTGCATATCATTTATTGCGGAAATAGGTGATGTACCATGAGCGCTGAATAAGAATAATCTAAGCGGATATTTCATATGTTGATTGGTTTATAATAAGCCCTGCTGCTTGATAAAAGCGATGATTTCGCTTAAGCCCTTGCCTTGCTTGATGTTACTAAAAACAAAAGGTTTGTTATTACGCATTTTTTTTGCGTCTCTATCCATTACCGTTAAATCAGCACCAACATAGGGCGCAAGATCTATTTTGTTAATGATCAATAAATCTGATTTGGTAATACCCGGGCCACCCTTGCGTGGAATTTTATCCCCCGCTGAAACATCGATCACATATAAGGTCAAATCAGACAACTCAGGGCTAAAGGTAGCACTCAAGTTATCCCCACCACTTTCCACAAAAATGATATCCAAATTTTCGAAGCGCTGCTGCAACTCATCGATAGCAGCAAGATTCATCGAGGCATCTTCGCGTATTGCAGTATGTGGACAGCCTCCCGTTTCAACACCAATGATGCGCTCCGCTTCGAGTGCATTGTTGCGGGTTAAAAACTCAGCATCTTCTTGGGTATAAATATCATTGGTAACCACGGCGATGTTATATTGATCACGTAAGTTTTTACACAGTGCCGCCACTAAAGCCGTTTTACCTGAACCTACTGGCCCCCCTATTCCTATGCGTAATGCATATTTCATATTATGTTCCTTTTTATAATCTGAAATTTATAGTCTAAAGAATTTAAGATCTAAATAAGCGTGAATACTGGGTTTCATGCAGACTACTTCCGATACTCAAGGCGGGAAGGCTTAAGCCTATATCTTCATCGGTAACGGTTTGGCTATGAGTGACAACCCTTGCAAGATCATCAAACAATTGGGTCAATATGCGTTGCCCAGAAGTTTGCCCTAAGGGCACCAGTTTTATCGCTGCCGCTATTTGATTTTCCACCCACGCGTAGGCAAACCCACCGAGGGCCTGGCTTAATGGAATTTTCCACACGGCACTGGCCAACGCAAACGCAGTGACATAACTGCATACCGGCAACTGTTGCAGTATTTCTTTTTTTGCAAAATCGAGATCAATGAGTAATTTTTTTAAGGCTCCGCCGATCTGAGTATCTTCAGCGTATAATTCAGCGGTCTCGCGCAAGGCGAGGAGTTGCTGATTCCACTGTATAATTTCTTGGGTGTTATGGTGAGAGCTTGCATGATAGACGCGCACAAAAATAGCCATATCATTGTGTACCAAAGCATGCTTGAGGATGGATGCAATCCAAACCTTGGTGGAGCTTTCATCATAGATCCAAGCCTCTTCAACGGCCGTTTCCAAACCTTGCGAATATGCATAACTACCAATCGGCAATGCCGGACTCACGAGTTGCAATAAACGAAATTGGGTTTGAGTTGAGTTCATAACGATTTAATGCTGGGAATAAGCGCCACCTTCTGGCTCAAATTCCGCAAGCTCTGTGACGACCTTAAGATCAAGCTGGATGAGCATTTTATCGAGCACGCGGTCGCTTTGATAGCGCACAAAGTTTTGGTCAATTTGTAACGGCGTATGCCTATTTCCAAGATGATAACAGGCTTTCATTAATAGATAGGTATTGTCGCTATAAACCGTCGACACCTTTTCTTTAGCCGCAATAACTTGTACCAGTGCCCCGCTCTCTGTTTTAAGCATGTCGCCATTTTTTAATCTGCTTCCTCGGGGCAAAATTACCGCTACTTGTTCGCCATTCTGCAAACAGGTTTTGAAACGACTTTTTTGGCGTTGCTCATACGCCAAAATCAGGGTTGCGAATATGGGAGCAGTATCCGTCGTAAATTCATTTATTTCTAGCATTATCCCTATCTGTGTACTTTGCGGTAAATATTCATGGGTAAATATTTTTTATAACTAAAATAAAAAATAACGTTGTGCCATAGGCAGTTCTGCCATTGGTTCACAGCGTAATAGCTCACCATCGGCTCGTACCTGATACGTTTGTGAGTCGACTTCGATCACAGGTTGATAGGTGTTATGTAGCATATTTTCTTTTTTAACATTGCGCGTATTTTTAACTGCAATACAGTTTTTACTGATTTTATATTTTGTTTTAATGTCATTATCTAATCCTGCTTGAGAGACAAAATTAAAACTTGTTGTGGTTAACGCACGACCATAAGCCGCAAACATCGTTCGATAATGCACCGGCTGTGGTGTTGGAATAGATGCATTAGGATCACCCATTGGTGCAGCGGCAATCGCACCTCCTTTTATAATCATAGAGGGCTTTACCCCAAAAAAGGCCGGCTTCCATAATACGATGTCGGCTATTTTGCCCACTTCAATCGAACCGACTTGCTCGCTAATGCCGTGGGCAATAGCAGGGTTTATGGTATATTTTGCGATATAACGCTTAGCACGAAAGTTGTCATTACGACTGTTATCCTCTGCGAGTGGACCACGCTGTACTTTCATCTTATGTGCGGTCTGCCAGGTTCGACAAATCACCTCACCCACTCGACCCATGGCTTGTGAATCCGATGCAATCATGCTGAACGCGCCGAGATCATGCAGTATATCTTCGGCAGCGATGGTTTCTTTACGTATACGTGACTCGGCAAATGCGACATCTTCAGCGATATTGGGATCAAGATGATGACACACCATTAACATATCGAGATGTTCATCGATCGTATTAATCGTGTAGGGCCGTGTTGGGTTAGTCGATGAAGGAAGAATATTCGCTTCACCACAGGCTTTTATGATATCTGGCGCATGCCCACCACCGGCTCCCTCGGTATGATAGGTGTGAATAGTGCGACCTTTAAATGCAGCTAAGGTATCTTCGACAAAACCAGATTCGTTGAGTGTATCGGTGTGAATGGCGACCTGTACATCGTAATGCTCAGCAACATTTAAGCAGTTGTCAATGGATGCCGGTGTCGTTCCCCAGTCTTCATGTAATTTTAAACCGACGGCGCCTGCTTCGACTTGCTCATTCAATGCCAGTGGTAGGCTTGCATTGCCCTTGCCCATAAACCCCAAATTCATGGGGAACGCCTCAGCCGCTTGTAACATTTTTTCAATATGCCAGGGGCCTGGAGTACATGTTGTGGCATTCGTTCCCGCCGCCGGCCCAGTGCCACCACCGAGCATTGTCGTGGTACCTGACATTAATGCTTCTTCGATTTGTTGCGGACAAATAAAATGGATATGCGCATCGATCGCTCCTGCGGTGATAATTTGACCTTCTCCGGCAATGACTTCAGTACCAGGGCCGATGTTGATATCAATATTGGGCTGCATGTCTGGATTTCCCGCTTTACCAATGGCCGCTATTTTCCCCGCTTTAATACCGATATCGGCTTTAACAATACCCCAATGATCTAAGATCAATGCATTCGTGATGACAGTATCTACAACGTCTTGATGCCCGAGTTGACTTTGCCCCATGCCATCGCGAATGACTTTACCACCACCAAACTTTACTTCTTCCCCGTAAGTTGTGTAATCCTGTTCAACTTCGATGATGAGCTCCGTATCTGCTAAGCGCACTCTATCTCCGGTGGTTGGCCCAAACATTTCAGCATAGGCTTTGCGTTCGATTTTCATTTTTTCCCCTCGTCAAGCATCCCCATGATTGCCCCCGTAAACCCGTATACTTCACGTTTGCCGCTTATAGCAACAAGCTCTACTGTGCGAGTTTGCCCAGGCTCAAAGCGCACAGCCGTCCCTGCAGGTATGTTAAGACGAAACCCTTTCGATTTCTCTCGCACAAAATTCAACGCGTTATTGGTTTCGTAAAAATGGTAATGCGAGCCCACTTGAATGGGGCGATCGCCTTGGTTAGAGACGTTTACTCGCACCGTCGAATAATCTGCATTAAGCGTCAATTCGCCTGGCTCAATCAGCATTTCACCTGGAATCATTTTTTGTGTCCTTTTCTGCGCTGCCCAATCAGTAGGAGTTTAGACAATAGGTTTGTGGATGGTAACGAGCTTAGTACCATCTGGAAAAGTGGCTTCAACTTGAATGTCATGCAGCATTTCAGCAATACCATCCATGACATCATCCAGCGATAATAATGTAGTACCGAAGTACATAAGCTCGGCAACCGTCTTGCCTTCGCGCGCACCTTCCATGATCGCCGAAGATATATACGCAACCGTTTCGGGATAGTTCAGTTTCAAGCCCTTGTCTTTTCTGCGTTCGGCCAATAAGCCCGCAGAAAAAATAAGCAGTTTATCTTTCTCGCGTGGGGTTAAATCCATTCTAGGTCTCCTATATACCCGTGGGCGTTTGAGATTTAGGTTATGTCTTGACAGGCTCTTAGGTGTTCCAAATTCTCGGTGTTAGGCTTTCTTTTTGTAATTCAAGTTTTCGCCAGCGTTGCCATAAGCGCGTAAAAATGGCTTTGGCTTGTTCTGTCGAATCACCCAGATAACGACATATAATAAACCCATTTTTACAAGTCAATCCGAGAAGTTGATTTTCTTTCATATCAAATCCCTGACGATACGCAGCCACCCCATGATTTTTATTATCCGTCATAATCGCTAAGGCAGTCACATAATGTGACTGTAACCCCCAAACGGCGTGCATAATATCCTGACCACCCACAAACTGATTTTTCTCAATGATCACTGGCTTGCCCATGCGATAAAGTGCTAGGCTTTGGCGCAAACGACCTTGTCTAAAACGCTCTTTTATCGACGGTCGACCCAAACAGCATATATCCCAATAAAAAATCCGACTCGTGGCTTGTAGATACAAGCGCGTTTGAATCTTTGAAATAGCTTGGTCAAAAATGATATTTTCTTGTGGCAGCCATTGCAAAGTAGCATCCGCGGCGATAATGAGATCTTGCTGCACCGAACTTTCGCTCTCACTGCGATAAATTTTAGTCGCCCCTGGTGTCGTAATGAAACACTCAGCATATTCCTTAAGCTGAATTGCAAAATTTAATTCATCCCCCCCTACTACACCGCCTGGAGGATGTAACAAGTACACGTGACAGGTTCCGTCCACTTCCGGATAAAAAGCGCGTTGAATCCGTAATGGCCCAATATGCTTCACCTGAGATGCAATCGTTTTATTTTTTCGCTTCTCAAATTTTAGGCACAAAGAAGCAACCCATTTTGTGGTTAACGCTATCTTATTGGCTAAAACGGAACTTGATATCATCGTTTCGAATCAGTTTCTATCTAAAAAAAGCTGAATAAATTCGTTCCAACCAACGGGCCCAATTCCTTTGGCGAGAAAATAATGCAGGTCACCAAAATCGTCTATGCTGCCATCGACTCGCCGAACCACAACGGGAGTATCTACTACTGCAAGCATACTCAGGTCATTTACAGTGTTTCCAAGAGCGATAGTTGAAATATCGTCGGAAAATTTATGTTGATAAAATCGAATCAATTGCTGAACCGCTTTTCCTTTGTTAGAGTCCCCCATAACATGCCGAAAACGCCCGCCACGGGTTAACCCCAGTCCATGCTCCTTGAGCTGCTCTTCAAATAACGCAATTGCCTGCGCTGAATCGTTCCACACAATGGGTTCGCTCCCAATTCTGACTTTAGCTTGGGATGCTTTATTCATCGACAAACCTGTTGCCGCTACCACTTGATCAGTCGTCATATCCCCAAACCCTAGAAAATCAAACCCCTGTGAACAACGTATGCGGGTCAGAATATCGCGGATTTCCGTATACTGAGAGCTCAGACGAAGAATCTCCATATCTCCATCGGACTCAAGATTACTAATGCCTTCGAAATAAGCTTTAGGAAACGCCAGCAAAGCCCCATTTTCGGCAATAACGGGGGACCTTAGTTTCAATACATGGAGTAAGACTTGAAGCTCTGACAAGGTTTTACTCGTCACCAAAACGAGTGGAATTTTTTCATCTTTTAAGCGCTTGATACCAGGGATAGCTGGCGCATAACTGTAATTATTATAATCCAGTAGGGTACCATCAAGATCTGTAAAAACGACGAATTGAGTTTGATTTAGCATTAAGTTATACGACCTCTGAGTCCCCTTAGGGGTGTTCTCAATAAGCTTGGTTTGTACTATACTCACAGCACTGACAGCGCCTAAGATTTAGGTATAACTGAACACCCAAACCCTAAATACTATAGGTATATACAACATATCTTCCTTGGACTTGAGAGTCAATATGAGCAAAGTGAGAAAAGTGATTTTCGCTTTCCAATTTCTTTCCGGTATACTAATGCGGCTGCAGCAGCTACATTAATACATCAAGCATATTATCTAACCTTAGCAGCCAGGCCTGGCATAAGCTACTATGAATAAATTTTACTTTTTTAGCGCATGAATAAACCTGTTGTTGTTCTTCTAGTTGGCTCGGTATTGTTTGGCCTCATGTGGATTCCACTCAAATTCTTTCATACCCAAGGTCTTGGTGCAATCCCGATTAATTTTGTTGCCTATGGTGTATTGTCGATTGTTTTTTTTCCACTCATTTTAAAACATTTTGCTCAATGGAAATCCCAGTATCCATACTTATTAGTCATTTTTATTTTTGGTGGTTTAGCCAATCTCACATTTTCCACAGCAATGGTCTATGGTGACGTGGTTAGAGCCATTGTTCTGTTTTACTTGTTACCCGCATGGGGCGTACTAGGTGGTTGGTTTTTTCTTAATGAAAAAATTGATAAAGTTCGTGGTCTGTCTGTCATACTCGCGTTGAGTGGTGCATTTTTTGTTTTTGGGGGAGGCAATATTTTGCAAACTCCTCCGAGCTGGATTGATGCTATTGCGCTTGCATCCGGGTTTTTCTTAGCGCTAAACAATATCGCATTTCGCGCTTCGCCCAACCTTCCTATCACCATAAAACTGGGTACTATTTTCACCGGAAGCTGCATTAGCGCAGGTGTAATATTATTGTTTCAAGCGCAATCCTTGCCGGTTATCAGCAATACTAATTGGTTATTGTTAATCGCATTCGGACTCACTTGGATATTGGGCGCAACCATTTGTACCCAATGGGCGGTCACTCGTCTCGAAGTGGGGCGTTCTTCGGTTTTAATCATTATGGAACTCATTGTAGCCGTTAGCTCTGCCATTTTGCTCGGCAATGAAAGTGCGACTGCAACAGAAATGCTAGGCGGCTTACTCATATTAATTGCGGCAATACTAGAAGGTGTGCGCCAACCCTCTAAGGCTAAAGCCGATGGTTAATTTTGCTTTGCCGCTCGATGCACAAAAACTCGTTGCCGTTCCAGCACTAAATTTAGGCAAAACAAATAGGGATAAACAATGGAGTTTAGCCAGTAAATGAGTATTTTGGAACCTTTTATAACACGTCTCGTACAGAAAATAGACTCGTATAAGAATCTCTGATTAAATAATTCTTCTTTATTAGTGATAAACTCTCCTAATCTCCACTCAATAATTATTTTCGAGTAAAAGATTATGATTTATCTTATCGAGTAAAATGAGGGCCTTGCCGATTCAATGTCTAGAAAATATCCAATAGTGGCGGTAACCGGATCTTCCGGCTCAGGTATTACCACCGCGAGTAAAATTTTTGCACGAATTTTCCGCAGACTATCTGTTAACGCCACTTTTATTCACGGTAATAGTTTTCGAAAATACTCGCGCATAAAAACCGAACAGCTTTTTGCGCAGGCCGAAGAATCAGGAAAACCTGTCAGCCATTTTGGCCCCGAAATAAACCTATTAAACCGCCTAGAAGGCTTGTTTAGAGAATTCTCCCGCTCAGGCACCGGCTGTATTCGGGAGTATGTAGAAACCGCAGAGCAAGCGCGTAGAAATAGCACGGAAATTGGCAATCTAACGCCATGGAAAGAAATTCCCGAAGCGACTAAATTGCTTTTCTACGAAGGCCATCATGGCGGATGCGTGCAAGCGAATTGGTCTCAACGAGAAATGAGTGAATCACATAATCCGTTTGTTATTCAGCAAAGAACGCAATCAAAAAAACTTGAGGACTCGGGTGTTGATATCGCAAAGTGGGTCGATTTACTCATCGGAATCGTGCCCTGCGTTAACATAGAATGGATTCAAAAAATAGATCGATCATGCAGGCTTACTGGATGCACTTCTGAAGAAGCGGTTGATATTATTTTACGCAGAATGAGAGATTATATTACTTACATTACGCCACAATTTTCGTTAACCGATATCAATTTCCAGCGCATCCCTCTGGTCGACACATCTAATCCATTCATTAAATCTGATATTCCTAACGATGCTGAATGTATGGTTGTTATCCGTTTTAGAGAACCGAGTAAACATGATTTAGTCTCTTATACTAAGCAGTTTCCGCAGGCATTTTTGTCTCGCCCGAATACACTCGTTATCCCCAATGGGTATATGGAACATGCGATTGATGCTATCTGCTCGCCTTTAGTCCGGTCTATGCTTAGTTAAAATAAATCAATATCACCTTCAGTCATATTATCTTGCGCCACTTTATCTGAATAGGTAATGCGCGTGATATCTTCTTGAGTTTTTTTAACTAACAGTGAAATTTCTTTAATCGCTTGTCGTCTATTTGGGTTTTCCGAAAAAAGTCGAGCAATTGTCTGCTTCTTCTCAATTTCAGCCGTTACCACTGTCTTCATTATTTCGCTCAATTGCGAGATAAAGTCTTCGTATTGCAAAGCGGTCACAGCATTGTTTACATCTATTTGAATGGAGCTTGAAATGGCGGTAGAGTTTAGTATGCCCTCAGCAATAGTTTCATTCACTTTTTGTATCTCGCCAAGCATGTTGTCGAGATTCCCTTTAGCATTAAGTGATGCATTCATATCGATTGATGCAATATCTCCCACTATCCCACTGGCTTCTTCAAGCGAATGTTTAGTTATTTCTATTTGTTGACGTATTTGTTCGTTTGTTTCTCTTGAACGAATGGAAAGATTGCGAACCTCATCGGCCACCACCGCAAACCCTCGACCCGCTTCACCGGCACGCGCGGCTTCTACTGCCGCATTTAACGCTAATAAATTTGTCTGATCGGCAAGACTGTGGATTTGCTCAAGCATGGCAAACATACTGTCCATATGTTCGCCCATATCATCCATTTTATGTGCCGCCGATACACTTCTTTCCGCTATATCAATAAGTAAGTTAACATAGCCACTTAGTACGCTATCAGTTTCTTTAACAAACTGTTCTAAATTCATTTCTTCCGAATCTTGACCTTCTTGGTAAAGCGATTTGGTAACCTCGGTCAGTATTCCACTCTGGTTACTCGTTTTGTCTATCATTCCGTTAAAGCTGTTGTTTAACTTCACAGTAGCATCGCTAATAACGCCCCGGACTTGATTTATATTACTAATCAGCGGCGACAACATCTCGTTCGTCGCTACGCTTTCAATCGTTGACAATTCGACGATACTATCGATGATCTCGGTCTGAAGTTGTTGTGATTCATGCATCTGTTGCAGTTGCTTTTTGTATGTTCGTATTTTTTTAAACCAAAATATAGCACAGACTAATACCGCCAATCCGCCGATCAAAGGATTTGGAATAGCGACTGTAACCGCTATAGCTAAAACGGTGATTACCCAGGCTAACCCGTTTTCCTTTATGTCTTCCATTGCATTCATTGTGATTCTTGGCTTTATAGACTGAGACCTGAACGATATCGACACTACGGATAGAAATATTGAGCAAGCTCTGATCGTGAACGCTGATTTGATGGTATACCCGAGCCTGTTAGCGATATGCGCTGAAGGTTAATGTCTGCGATCTACTCGTTGGAAAATGAGACTTCGAGAATCCCAGCGAGGGCCTCTCCATTAAACCTCGTTAATGTCGCACGATATGTGCGGGTAACCGGATTTCCGATCATCGAAGCAATAAGCTTCTTTAAGATACCCTTTCCTTCTAGAGGGGCATTACGATAAAGCAATTTATCACTCTGTATGTTTATCTTTCCCGTTGAATCCAAAAAACTGATTGACCAACTTTTTTCATCGACCAAATTTCCTCGGTGAATCATGAAGTTTAATAATGGCTGGGCCAAATCGGATTGCTGCCACACCCAACCTAGGGCCGCGGCATGATCTGGAGCAAACCGAGCAAGCACCAGGGTTGAGCTTTGATCTGCGATCCCACGAAATCGAATCCATTGACGCGCTAATTGAGAAGGCAACAGCGTCGTGCTTGAATGATCCACATAACCATAACCTTGCAGACTGATAATCGGGTTATTAGCCACGGTGTAATTAGCGCTCGCAGCTGACCAAGGTATGTAGATATTAGGTCTGTAGTAACCCGACTTTTGTTCCACCTGGCTATTCGGTATCGTGGTTTTTTTGGGGCTTCGCTTGAATTCGATCATCATCGCCTGCGCATTGATGATCCCATTAAAAATCAATTTAGGCGGATGCCCGTGCAAACCTAGGCTGCAAGACCCCACGCGCAAAGTTTCATCCACACCTCCGGTATAAGACCAATCTTCTCGATCAACGATGATAGATTCATGTATCGGTATTTTGCCTGGCCGGATAATGAGTAGATGACATAAACCCTTGTTGTCACCCGGCCCTATATTGGTTATTCCAATCTGACTATATAAATAAACACCATTGTCCAAATCAGCAAACATGCTAAAGGTCTCACTGAAAAATTCGTCAGAATCCATTTGTGGACTTAACAATGGACTCGCATGAAGGCTTTGTAGTATAAAAAAGAGTATTATTGGGATGGCTTTCATAGGGCTATCTATTGTTGAGGTTTCATTTTTGTCTAAATACGCATTGCGTGCAAAGCACGTGCAGGATATATCATTAAATGTTCCGCTATAAACTGATTAATTTATAGCCAAACATCTTTAACGAGGTGAGAAATATGGAAAAAAGCTGGCTTATCGAAAATATGAACTCAATTATGTGGGTCATAGGTGTTATTGGGTTCTTAATGGTTGCGGCCATGTTTTTATTCTACTTCAATATCCGTCACAATATTAATAAAAAAAACAAGGAATAAATCTATAATACATCACTTTGGCAAACTCATTGCGCAGTATCTGCAAATTAAACATCGGTAAATAAAGTATCTGCAAGCAAAGAGTCTGTACCCAACAAAGTGATGAATTTTAATATTTTTTCTTCTACTAACCAAGTCGTATGCGGGCTTAATATATCGCCCGCAATCACATGTTGCGCATCGTTTTGGGCAGCATTTATCACTTCCAAAGTTTTAATCGAAGAACCTAACTTTTCGAAGACTGGTTTGATTTGCGCATTATCGATGAGCGGATCTTCGTCTGAATATAATACAAAAGTCGCTGCATTGACCCTCGATAAATGACACTTCCGCGTCAATTCCACTAACTTCATCATCGGAACCAATGCCGTTATCGGGTACTTGCACGTCCAATACCGCGCTTGCAACTTATTTCGCGGCACAAATTCATAATACCGCCCTTTAAGTATAGGCAGCCAATATTTAGCGAATGGCATTAGCAAGTATTCTGCTTGTTTATTCCTTAAGCCATAATTCGGCGCAAGCAAGACAAGTCCCAATATCTTCGATGCAACAATATGGCTGGCCAAATACGTCAGTAAAGTCGCCCCTGTCGAGTTTCCAATCAGCAAGACACGCTCACCAATTCTTTCTCCTATTGCATAAGCCTCTAATACATCCTTTAGCAATGCAGTAACACTCACATCCTGCATCGCTTCACCCGATTGACCATGCCCTGTCAAACGTGTCAGATACAAGTTTGCACCGAGTCGTTTTGCAATATTTTCGGTCAGTGGACTTAACTCTTGTCTTGAAGCCGAAAACCCATGTATGTAGACAACAGAAATCGCGGTTTGCTGATGATTCGGCGTGTTCCAAATAATGGTTTTTTCGGTACCTGGGATAATTTGAGTATAAACAGACTCTTGTTGCGCTAAATAATCGTCCAAATCTGTAGGAAGTACGCTAGAGGACAGCCAATTGTCTTGTTGCGACCGACTATAAAAAAAATAATACCCCGTTATAACAATGAGCAGTGCGAGTAAAACAAGCAATAGAGTAATCATCCAAGAATCCGTCTTCCACTTCACTAAATCACTGTAACTATAGCATTTTTAAGTTTTGTTTTTTTATGTCGATACATATTTTAGTACATCAATAGGTATATACGTACATTATATAAGGCGTATATATTGCTTATTTTCCTACTGAACGGAATTAGGGGACAACGTGGCAATTCAACCAACTCAAATGTCTGGCCTGCATTATTCTAAGCGTTTACCGAGCAGTTTATCGGCCCTCATCATCGTGTTGATCAGCATTATTCTTGTCATTCCTTCCGCATTCGCTAAACCAGAACCCGGCATTGATTTCATTTTAGCTATCGATAATTCAGGCAGCATGAGAAAAAATGACCCACTCAAAATGCGCATTCAAGCGGCCAAAATGTTTATCACTTTACTCAGTGAAAATGACCGCGTTTCCCTGGTTCGTTTTAGTGATAGAGCATATAAAATGACCGGTCTACTATCACTCGCCAATTATAAAAATGAGCTTAAAATTTATGACCAACTCGATCGGTTAAGCGCCAAAGGATTAAGAACAAATATTTATGCGGCACTACGCCACAGCTATGAAAGATTAAAACTAAAAAACTCCGTAAACCGAGAAAAAATCATTATTCTCATGTCCGATGGAAAAATGGATTTGGGCAATAATAATCTCGATTTACGACTGTTGGAGAGAACCTTAGAAGACCTTACTCCAAAACTCGCACAAGAAAAAATTCGGGTTTATTCCATCGCATTTACCGAAACATCTTACATACCTCTGTTGCGCTTAGCAGCCCATGATACCGATGGCACATTTACCTTAGTAAAAAATGCAAATGCAGTACATCAAGTTTTCGAAAATATTTTCGAGCGCAGTAAAAGCCCGAATATGTTGCCCATTATTGAAAACAGTTTTATCGTCGATAAAAATGTCAATGAGCTAACCATTGTTGCGTCAAAATTGCACGCGAACACGAGCATCGCCTTAGAAAACCCATCCGGTCAAGATTTCAATAAAAAAATGCGCCAAAAAAATATACGCTGGTTTAATGCCAGAAAATTTGACCTCATTACCATCAACAAACCGGAGACCGGTTTTTGGCGATTAAAATTTAGCGAAGGTGAAAACAAGGCATATATTGTTGCAGATCTTAAATTAAACTCCATCATATCAAAAACCACTGCTGAACCTGGAAAGCCCTTTTTAATTCAAGCATGGCTACAAAAGGGAAATAAAAAACTAACAAATAAGGCAATTCTCAATAACGCCCAATTTATTCTCAGAATCACCAAACCAGATGAAATGGAAGAAGACTTTCCTCTCGTAGACGACGGCTCAGAGGTCGGTAGTGAACGTAAAGATGGTATATACGGTAACACGCTCACATTTTATGCAGAAGGAATTTATAAACTCGAAGTCATTATTACTGGTGAGACGTTTGATCGCAAAAAAGTTTCTTTTATCGACATTAAATCACTGAATGGAATCAACCCCTTTGCGCCCTTGGCAAAAGACTTGCCACCCACAGTGTCGACACTCAAGGAAGCTGGACCTGTAGAAGAAATTTTAGCAGAAACCCTAGAAGAAGCTGAGGTCATTGAGGAGCCTGTATCTATTCCTTTAGCAACCGATGAAGCGCATGTGCAACCTTCCACGACCGAAGAACCGGATGATTCTGCAACCAGTGATACACACATCAGCGCTGCTGATAATGCACATCCGGAAGCTCAAATATCAACGGAAGAAACGGAAGAGAAGGTAGCAGAAACGAACTACTCACAAATGGTGATTGGGTTTATTTTACTCAACCTCGCGCTAGGCCTGGGATATGCTGCTTACTATTATTATAGGCAACGATTCAAAAAATTTCTTCCTGCTCGAGAATCAACATCAGAAAATGAAGAAGTCCCTAAAGCAGAAGGTGATGATGCAGACTCCAACAATGCGCAGGTAGAAGAGCAAATGGAAGAATTAGCAGAAAGCAAAGTACCCACGTAGAGTATTTAATGATTGAACTCAATATATATCTATTTTTCTTCTTCCTGGAAGTTATTTTTGCTCTTCTTGTTGTTGTTGCTGTATTGATAAAACGTATAAAAAAATACAAACCTTACTATGAAGCGAATACCTCTCCACAAGAGTACTTCAAAAAATATTTTTCAGCCGCGATTAAATTCACTCGAAGTTATGCGCAAAAAATAAACTTTGAAGCAGAAAACGGCGATAAACTCGCCATTAAGCGAAGAAAATATATGGTTGCCAGACTTAACTGGCTCGTCTTAGAGCGTGATTTTATCGCCACATCAAAGCCTATTCCGAGTTATTGGGATGACATCAATTTTCGCATCAAAAAAATGCTCACCCGATGGACGGAAGCTGAGTTTATTAGTGAACTGCCTGATGGCGAAATCGTCACCAGGGCACTGCGTAATACCAGCGATGAAGACTCAGACGACCTTGCATTATCTTCTAGAAAATCAACAACTGATGCTAGCCCAGAAGAAAGTAGACTGCGTGAGCGAATACAGTATCTCGAAAAACAAGTCATTCAATTATCGAGCTACAAGACATTGTTTGAAGGATTGCAAAACACTTATGACAGCTTAAAACAATCCTATAAAAAACTGAAAGAAGCAATACAAAGCCTAGAACTCAGTTCGGATGATGCCGAACGCCTGAAACAAATCATTAATGACCATGAATCTGCAGAATCTGTATTAGACGCTAAATTGAAAGACATGGAGGATCAACAAAACCGTCTCAATGCGGAACTACAACAACTCGAGGCAGCTTTTGAAACACTCGAAAATGAGCAACTTGAAACAGAAGAAAAGAGAGCGCGAGAACTCGAAGATATGGCAACCTTGCAAGCCGAACCCGCAGCCGTTGATCTGAATGTATCCATAGAAGTGGTGGACAATCTTGAAATCGCTATCCGCGAATTACGTGGCGCCGTTAACGCCGTTGAGTTGGACACAGAGGTCAAGCTCGAACTTGATGATCAAATTCAAGGTCTGGGTGTGCAAACCAATGAAATAAAAACCTGCTTTAAAACGCTAGAAATGGAAAATAATAGAATGCAGCAAGAACTCACTCAGCTTAAATCAGAGGCTCCCTAGCACACCTACTCTAACCGCGCTTAAATCGTATGCGTGCGCAACCATTTAACATGATCGGAGATACCATCCAAATCAGGAAATAACATCGCGTGATTAACACCTAATGTGTTTAATGCTTGTTTGATATCATTGTTTAATTGATGACTGATAGCAACTTGTTCCAGCCCTTCAGCGGCAAATGGCGTTAGCGGATTTGGGTGAACGGTGAATAAACCATCTTGTGCAGCGATTCTAGGATTCCAATATTGAGGATTATACAATTTCACCGACTCAATATTAAAAGGCTCAAAGTCTAAGGCCAAATCGATGTTTCCGTCATATTCAAAGGTATAAAGAATAGAGTCTTCTTCGGTGGCTTTTGATTTGAGATCATCAGCACTCGCAAAATAAATAGCCACTAAAGGGTTTTTAGTCCAGTTCATTAATCGCGTTGGTAGCCCATGATGATGGGCCACTGAGAGCAAGGCGAGTTTGTTGTCTTTGTATTCATTGACTAATGAATAAGCTTTTTGCTTAAAAAGTTGCAGTAGCTGGTTTTCCTCTTCACTGCTGAATGGCAATCCTTCGGTTGTTGTAACGCGGCCAATACTCGGTAGCAAAGCATAGGATTTTTTCCTTACTCCTCTAAATATTAACTTGCGATTTGATGAAACACAGTTTGATAAAAAATCAAATAAGTGATCAATATTTTCCAATCGATGCATAAGCAAGTATTCCAAATTTGTACAAAAAATAACATGATGATAATGAGTATTGATATTCTACGATAGAATTTCGAATTATCCCAATATACACATGGACATAAGCAGTAATATTAAACTATTATTAACCGTTGTTGTATTATTGCTAAAAACCAGGAAAAAACTACTATAATTATAATATTACTCATTAAGTGATGCCGATATTAACCTAAGGATTGTAGAAAATATCAGCTTCAGGACCACAAATTTAACCCTAAATATGTGGATAAAGTCATATTGTACTTAGGAGTTTGTTATTACTTCACTGGATATAAAGACAAGTCTAGACCAGATAGGGAAACTACGTCTGCTAGATGCTCTCCAACGAGTCAACAATATAAATACCGAAAATACTTCGCTGGATACGCTTCTTACACATATCCTTGAATTTCTTATAGAAGCTTTAAAATGCAATAATGCGCTACTTATCCAGCCTTGCGATTTCAGTGCAACTGAATTTGCGAAATTTAGCTTATGCTCATCCAGACAATCATCCCAGCGTAATATTTTACAAGAAAAATTAACGATATCTGACAACCTAACAGCAATTATTTCACAAACGTTAGCGGTATCCCCACATGCCGTCAACTTGGATCTTAAACTACCCACCAATCAACAATATCAAACTAACTGCGTGCAAAAAGATGATTACCTATTGACGATTGTTTTACCCCTAAAAGATAACAGCGTTTGGCTATTAGGCGCTGAATTCGATACAGCCGAAAAATTAGCCGAAAATAGCATCTTACTGAATGAAATCGTGTTGCCATTGGTGACTAAAATAAACACTTTTTTAACCTACGAAGCACTGAGTCGCGCACATCAAACCGAACTCCAGCACTTGCGTCATCTTGATGCCTTATACCGAATTAGCCAAATTATTTTTTTGCAAGATGATATGGACGTTATGATGAACAAGATATTGGAAGAAGTCTTGGAAATATTTTCCTGTGACAGAGCTTGGCTATTATATCCCTGTGATCCAAACACCGTGGAATGGAGCGTGCCTTTCGAACGTACACGAGCGGAATGGCCAGGCGCGAATGCTGAACACATCAACATAAAATTGAATACGTCCACTAAATATGTTTTTCAAACTGCCTTAGATTCCAAAGGTGTTATTACCTACGATATCAATGAAAATGAAACATTTCGTCAATCCTCGGACACCAAAAAATTCTCCATACGCTCGCAAATGAACAATGCAATTTATCCGCGGCGCCAAAAACCTTGGCTAATCGGTATTCATTACTGCGCACAACATCACGCTTTTTCAATCAATGAAACAAAACAGTTTGAAGCGATAAGCCATCGTATCGCAGATGCAATCACAAGCTGCTTAACGCTAAAAGAATCACAGGAAAGCGAAGCCAGATATCGAACGCTGGTAGAAAATGCACCCGAAGCTATTGTGGTATACGATGCACAAAATGGTAGCTTGCTTGATGCCAATGAAAATGCATTCGATTTACTAAGCCTGGATCGACAAAACTATACAAACACAAGCTTCTTTTCTCTAAGCTCGCCCAACGAGCAAAACTCATCCCTTGAATTAAAATCAAAAAGTGACTTAGCAAGATCAGGAAAAGTTCCTGTATTTGAGTGGGAGATCTATAACAGATCAAGATTAATTCCGTGTGAAATTCGATTGGTTAGATTTCCTTCTAAGGAGAAGATATTAATTCGCGGCAGCATCAGCGATATATCTGCAAGGAAAAACTCCGAAGCACATACATTAAAACTATCGAGCGCCCTTGAGCAAACAGCGGATGCCATTGCCATTACCAATAAACATGGGATTATCGAATATATAAATCCTGCGTTTGAAGACATAACGGGTTATACAAAAAATAACCTCATCGGACAAAACATGAGTATATTAAAACCCACGACTCAAAATGACACTTTTTATCAGGAACTTTGGGCTAGCTTAAGTGCCGGAAAAATATTCAACGACGTCATCGTTAATCTTAGAAAAGATGGCTCCACTTATTACGAACAAAAAAGTATCACTCCGCTTAAAAATGCACGGGGTCAGATTACGCATTTTATCTCGACAGGGAAAGATATCACCGAAACCATGAAAACGCAGGAACGGCTTAGCTACCTCGCACATCATGATATGTTAACTGAACTCCCTAATAGAACCTATTTTGTTGACCGTCTAACCCAAGCCTTACTCCGTGCAAAGCGTTGCGCCACAAAAGTAGCCGTCTTATTTATAGATCTTGATCGCTTTAAATATGTCAATGACTCACTCGGACACGATATAGGTGATGAAGCATTACAACTCGTCGCGAAAAAATTATCTCAATGTTTGAGAGGAAGTGACACTATCGCACGCTTAGGCGGCGATGAGTTCGCGGTAATTCTTGAAGATGTTGGCACCTCTAACGATGCCGCGTTTATTTCTAAAAAAATTGTAGCAACCTTGACCTTGCCTTTTTTTGTACAAGAACATGAAATTTTTCTAACCGCGAGTATAGGAATTAGTTTGTTTCCAGATAATGGCGTAAACTCCAGCACATTAATCAAACACGCTGATGTTGCCATGTACAAATCCAAAGAACTCGGGCGTAACCAATATGAATTCTACACCGATGACTTGACATCTAGAGCTTACGAAAGACTAAAATTAGAAACCGATTTGCGTCATGCATTAGCGCGCAAGGAGTTTGAATTATATTATCAACCCCAAGTTAATTTACTCAGTGGCGAGTTATATGGTCTCGAATGTTTGTTGCGCTGGAATCATGCTGAATGGGGCTTGATACTACCTGGGGAGTTTATACCCGTTTTGGAAGAAACAGGGCTCATTATCCAGGTCGGCGAATGGGTATTACGCCAAGCATGCTCACAACTTTCTGAATGGCAAACACAGGGGATTCCACCAAAAAGGCTGTCGATCAATATCTCTTCGCGTCAATTTGATCTGATAGGTTTCGAGCAAAGCATAAAAAATATTCTCTCCGAAACCAGGGCCGAACCGAGTCGACTTGAATTCGAGTTAACTGAAAGCCTGTTGGTAAAAAACCAACGAATTACATTCGATTTACTACAGAGATTTAATAAAATGGGAGTACGATTATCTATCGACGATTTTGGTACAGGCTACTCCTCGTTAAGCTATCTCAAGCGTTTTCCGATTCACACACTTAAAATAGATCGCTCTTTTATTCGCGATATAAGCATTGATCCGGAAGATGCATCCATCGTCGATGCTATCATTACAATGGCTAATAAATTAGGTATTGAAGTCATTGCCGAAGGAGTAGAAACGCGGGATCAACTCCAGTTTTTGGTTTCTCATAAATGCGATATTTCACAAGGCTTGTTATTTAGCCCGCCACTACCCGTTAATGATGTCGCTCCATTATTAAAGAAAAATCACTTATTTTCTGTTTAGCTAAAACAATTCCTAAAACCGTATACCTAGCTCCAACAAACCTGAATAAGCAAGACTATCCATCTCAGCAAAAGAATTCATGCGACTCGAAACATCAGCATATTCTGAAGATTCTCTTAGCCCGAAAATAAGATCAATCGATATACGACTCCAGTTATAACCTATACCTACATTAAATTGTGAACCTGCAAATTCCAACTCGTCTGATGGCCCAGACCAAGTTTCAGCATAATACCCACCCCCAAAATAGAGTTTTCCACCGATCCGATCGAAATTATTACCCAAGAGTAAAAGTAATTCATAACCGCTCAGTTCAATATTATCAGAATCATCATGTATTAGACTATACACCCCGCCTTTAAATGCCAATCGACGCCCTAATGCTACCGTCGCAAAAAGGGAATTACCGGATAAATTATCCGCCTCAGGATCCACAATAGAATCAGCAGACGAATCAGCAAATGTATTGTTTATTGATAACGTATACACACCAAAACTGATCACTAATTGCCGTCTTTCATTCCGGCGTTGATTTGCAGCAATTGTAGGTTGCGCTCGTGGTCTTTCTAGAGGAGCTGCCTCTCTTTGAGCTGGAGGTTGAGCAGGCGTTTGCTCAATCTTTTTCTTATCAAGAACAGTATAACGTAAGCCTCGCACACACTTGTATTTTCCGTTACTGAGTTCTTTACAGACATTTCTAAGTGGCATCAATATCGTCTGCCGCCCCGCGCATTCAGCGGAGCTTTCACAAATTAATTCAAATTCGCGTTTAGCGCGAATCAGCGCCTTTTCACGCGCATCACCTTCCGTTTCACCAACAGCAACACCGCAGCTAATCACTTGATTATCCGTTTTTTTTGAAGCCAGCTCGGTACACGTCCATTCGTCAAAAGTTTCAGCACTCGTGCTTGTGGAGACAATAAGCAAGCACATTGCCAAAATCCAAACATTCATTGACGGGTATCGTTGATGAAAATTATGCATAATTTATAGTAAGCTGTATAAAATTCATATTATTAGAAAGAAAACGAATAAAAGTGAAAGCATTCTACATCGCTATAAGCGAAACAACCAGCAGATGTAATACATCGACGAACAAGATAAAAACATGAAAAATAAAGTATGATTTTAAGCTACAAATCTTGCTATTTAGCCCACCGCTACCGGCTAATGACGTGGCCCATTTTTTAACGCGGAAATGGTGAATTTCAGGGGTGAGCTGAATAGATACGTTTAAAAAACACCGTTTTCCCGCGCCCATCCTTCCCGATGATACTCATACACCGTCGAGCTATGTAAGCGATTTATATGGATATCGCTAAGCATATCGTAATAACCTTGATGGAAAGAAAATGCACCTAACATCACTTCCTTGGTGATCCAACCATCGTCAATTGGGAGTTTGGCTAATTTTTTTATACGCCGCGATGCTTCCATTCCCCGTGGAGTAGCGATCGTCCATCCCCACTCTCCAAATGAAGGCACGTTGGTGTGATACTGCTCTACGTTTTTAAACCCCGCATGTTTAACCGTTTTACCAATACTCAGAAAGGCTTTTTTAGCGTGGTAAGGTGATGACGACTGTATTCCAATGGCACCATCACCGGCAAGTACACGCAAAGTTTTTGCATAAAACTGAGTAGAATAAAGCTTGTTTAAATCTGGGTGATTAGGATCCGGTAAATCAATGACGATAGCGTCGAATGTTTTCCCTTGGTTAATAAATATATCTAACTCGACAAAAGCATCACCAATAATCACATGCACTCGTTGGTCACTAAATGCACCTGCGTTTAATTCCAGCAAGGGAGCATTTATAATCTTGCCGTTTTTTACCTGTGGCCGAGAGAAAAAGTCAACAATCGCGGGATCAAGATCGACTAAAGTGACCGACTTTGGGTCCCAGCGCAATATGTCGCGCACCGCCAAGCCATCACCACCGCCTATCACGAGGATATTTTCTCGCCGAGCAGATGCTGCAAGCACTGGGTAAGTCAACATGGAGTGATATATTTTTTCGTCTCTGGAATAAAACTGCGTATGTCCATTAATAAACAATGAGTAGGCTTTTGGCTCACTCTTACCCATATTGCGTTCGGTGATCACCACACGTTGATAACGTGTCGTCATGCTGTGAATAACGCTATCACGGTAAAGCATGTCTTCTAATACATCGGTCCAGCGGCTACCAAAAAATGCAAGCAAGATGATGGTTATGACAATGACAATGTGCACAGCTATAAGGGTTTTGCGCCACGCGATTCGTGATCGATAACAATAGAAAAATATCGCTCCGGCAACCAGGTTGACAGTCGCCGCGATAACCCCGGTTTGAATCGGCGGCATGGTCAATAATAACAATACAAACAAAGCCGCACCAATACCACCACCAATATAGTCTGCTCCATAAATGGTGCCCGCGTTGTGTTTTAAATGCCGCCCATAAACGTCTTCGCGTACACGTGCGATCAATGGAATTTCTGCGCCTATCAACACCCCTAAGATAAATGCCACGACATAAGGCAAATGGGTTGCGGTTTTTTGTGCAAGATTGACTAAGCCTCCCTCGAGTTGCGCACCGCTAATGCCGTATGTCTCGCCGAGCAAGGAAGGTAATAAATAGGTCGCCGTAATAAGAAATGAGATGATTAATATCGCTGTCGCACCGATGACTGAGATACTCAGCTCTAGGATTACAAAACCGGTATAAGCATCCTTGATACGCTTTGCTGCAAAAGCGCCTAAGCCCATGGCCGTAATCATGATGGTAAAAATACCAAAGATAGCGACTTCGGTTGCGGCGAGCACCCTCGCTGCATAGTGTGAAACGAGAAACTCATAGATCAGACCGCAGGCAGCCACGATCATCATAATACCGATGAGGGTTATATCGTGGAGTAATAATTTTTTGTTGCGAAAAATGGATGGATAATTGGCGGGAGGTATTTCTATTTTACTCATGCCTTAAACCTAGATTCCGCAGTTGACCACTATGAGGCATCGTTAAGCGGCTGATTAAAAAACGAATGAGCTTGTTTGTCGAGTTC
>CAZWUO010000031.1:0-24241 GCA_964636675.1 uncultured Ectothiorhodospiraceae bacterium | reverse complement strand
CCCCTCACCTATCATAATATCGATTTGATAGTCTTCCATTGCCGGATAAAGCACTTCTTCTACCACCGTCCCCATACGATGTATTTCATCGATAAATAAAACATCATGCGACTCTAAATTTGTTAACAATGCCGCTAAATCACCGGGACGCTCCAATACAGGCCCTGAAGTATGCCGAATTTTAACATCCATTTCATGCGCAACGATATTTGCTAAGGTAGTCTTGCCTAAACCGGGTGGGCCATACAGCAAAACATGATCCAGCGCCTCACCGCGGTTTTTTGCCGCACGAATAAATATTTCGAGTTGGGATTTTACTGCTTGCTGACCCACATACTCTGCGAGTTTTTTTGGCCTAATGGCACGATCAACCGCCTCATCTTGCGCCATTTCGGTCGTCGTAATTAAGCGATCATTATCGATCATACAGGTACTTTAGCCGCCGTTTTTAAAGCATGGCGAATAATTTCTTCACTGCTCAAGCTCTCTACATTAATTGCATGCACCATCTTGCTTGCTTCTGAGCCTTTGTAACCCAAGGCCACTAAAGCACTCAGCGCATCAGAAACAGGATCAGTCGCAATGACTTTTATAACCGCAGATGCAGCCCCATCCTCAAACGTCTCCGCCAAACCTTTCAATTTATCGCGTAATTCTATCAGTAAACGTTCCGCTGTTTTTTTCCCCACACCGGGAAGCCGAACCAAGGATGCAACATCCTTGTTATTGACAACTTCCGTTAAATCTCTCACCGACATACCTGATAAAATAGTCAACGCCAACTTGGCACCAACACCATTGATACGAATAAGGGTGCGAAACAAACTTCGCTCACCTTCCGTACTAAACCCATAAAGCAAATGCGCATCTTCACGCACAATGAGATGCGTCAATAAACAGGTTTCGTTTCCAGCTTCCGGTAATTGATAAAACGTGGTCATTGGAGCTTCGACTTCGTAACCCACTCCTTGCACATCTAAGAGTAAGCGCGGGGGCTTTTTTTCAATCAACAAACCTTTAAGACGTCCTATCATGTTCGTACTCCAAGCAGAATAGGTCGTCGTTTTAATGCTAAGCAGTCTACTGCTGAATTCAAACGCATTATTGCACGATACCTTTTTGCAATCGTTGCGCAAACCGACTCATTTGTGCATGACATAAAGCAACGGCCAAAGCATCAGCGGCATCTTGCTGCGGGCTTTCTGATAGTTTTAAAGTTGCTTTTACCATGTGTTGTATTTGTGCTTTATCTGCTCGCCCTACGCCCACCAAGGCTTTTTTTACTTGCGTAGGAAGATACTCACTTACTAATAAATTTTTAACTCCGCAGGCCGCCAACGCCGCACCGCGAGCCTGCCCCAGCTTAAGCGCCGAAACGACATTTTTTTTAACAAACACTTGCTCAACGGCAACCTCATCCGGAGAAAAAGTAGCCACTATATCTTGCACCCCCGAATAAATAGTCGCTAAACGTGGGATAAATTCTGCGTCTTCGGTGCGTATACAGCCACTCGCAATGTATTGATATACACCTTGTACAGATCGCACGACTCCGTAACCCGTCACTCTAGAACCGGGATCAATACCAAGGATAATACTCATTGGACACGCTCCCTAGTCTTTGCTAACACTTCTGCGGAAATATTTGCATTCGAATAAACCAAAACTGCAACCCCGCGTTTAGCGTCTTGAGTACTTTTTTTGTGCTTAATATTCACCCACCTACGCTGACCAGACATATCTTCCTCGGTAAAAATTGTTCCAGCGCGCAAGTTTAACATAACACTGTACCGTTGGTATTTTTACCCTTAACCCTTATTACTCAATCCACTAGCAGAATATACTCAACACCGAGATCCTTTAACCACTGCTTGCCATCACACGGCCCTTTCAACAACGCAATCGTGCTTGCCGTACCTGCAACAATACAAGTGTCAGCATGCACACTGACACTACTCACGCCGTGAACCGGCCAACCAGTTAGCGGATCCAATATGTGCCCATAACACACCCCATTGATGTTTATAAAACGCGCGTAATTACCACTGGTCGCAACACCGCCACCACTGAGTTCAATCTTCGCAATCGCCTGCTCGGGTTGGACTGGATTGCGCACACCAATTTGCCACGGCTGACCATTTGGATGAGTTCCAATAGCCCGTATATCTCCGCCGAGATCAATCAAACCATGATTTATTTTATGTCGGATAAAGTAACTTGCGATAGCATCAGCCGCGTATTCTTTTACGATACCACCAAAGTCGATTTGCATACCTCTAGGCAATGTTAGCGCAGCACCATCCCATAATACTTTGTGCCAACCAACATAAGACAAACATTCATCGATCAATTCCTGGGAAGGTAATGTTTGCTGCTTGAAGTCCCAAGCTTTGCGTAATACACCGGTCGTAATATCAAATAATCCATCACTCAGTTGATAAGCCGTATGCGCGTAGTTAAGCAAACTTATCGTTTCGTCGTCCAAGTCTACAGTGGTTCCACCTTTATTAATTTTTGCCACAATGTTATCTAGCTTATAGCGAGAATATTTGGCTTCTAACTGATGAATAAGCTTAATCGCAGACTGTGCAATATTGCACTCACCTGAATTATTAACGTAGATATGAATTTTACATGGGCTACCCATGGCCTTAAAAGAATACACTTTAAGCTGTGGTGAGTTTCTAGCAGAGGACATAAATGATAACACCACGGGTATCAATAAAAATTAGAACTTAAAATTTATCCCAGTAGTCACTACCACAAAGTTAACTAAACCAGGTGCTGCAATATTGACGTTTTGATAAGCGTATTTTGCCGAACTGTCATACCATTCAATAGTGGCCGTATAAGAAAAGCGTTTAAGCGTTTGCACATATTTCAATTTCGCACTTAGCGCACCATAAGATGACAATCTATAATCACTGGAAAAATACCCATCATCGCGCACAGTCATAAAATAAGGCTCATAGAATTCTGCTGCAGATTGAACATAATAGCGTAAAGAAGGAATTACTTGGATATTATGCTTAATATTCTGATACCAAGATAATTTCAAAGTATGCGAATTAATTTTCCAGTCGTCCGTGTAATAGCGGTAATCAAGATGTATCGCTGCATCCTGCTCTGGATAAAATACGCGTGCACCTGCAGACCAAGTGAACTGATCCCTTGAACGAGGCCTTGCATCCAGATTTTTATACGGATCCGTTAAGTAGCCCGTGAGCTGGGTCATCCCGAAACCAGCCTGTAACATAGCCTGTGAACTTACGAGTTGAGTAATATTCGTAACAACAGACACACTTTGTTTAGCGTGTTTATCGGTTTTCCCTACCGGAGTAATTGTATCTGATGATAAACTGCTAGAGAATTTTAAACTGGTATTTTTTTTATTAAAATGACGCTCAACATCTATGCCACCATAATTAGCAGCGTAATCATCTTCTCGCGATACACCACCCGTCACACCTACATTCCCATTTTCTGCAAACAAGCGTAAAGTGCTCGTCACATCGCGGCGCTGTTCTTCAATACTTGCACCACTCATAATCAAACGAGTTTCACCGCCATCACCTGCCACCGTCCCTTGCGGGGATGCGCCGCTCATGCTTTCTTGAATATAATCAAAACTTATTGATGCACTCTCATTAATCGGAGCAAGCAACTGAAATTGATTCACATAAATCGTATAACGTTCAGCACTTCCCGAATCTAATTTATCGACTGGCGCACTGCCCTCTTTATACAGAGAAAATCGATAACCTGCACTAACTTCATGGGGTGCAGAATCAGCACTCACATTCAATCCTGGCAAAGCAAGTGCGCTTGTGGTTAAAGCAGCCAATATTGGACTATTTCTTTTTTTAGTTACAGCCACAGCCACCACCCGCACTACTACTCCCGCCCGATGAAGCCTCCTTACTAAAATAGATATGAGCCTCTAGCATAGAATCCATGCTATCCGTTGTCCACGCCATTTCCGGCCGCGTTAATAACTCCCTTTCCCATGGCTGTACAGTAGTACATCCTGAAAAAATAATCAGAACGAATCCTGGGAGCAAGCAAAACCTGGCTTTGAATCCCATGCATTGCTGCTTATTAATAAACCGCCAGATAACACAGCTTCTTAAAACACAAACAAGAGCAACGCTCAAAATGAGCACAATTCCACCACCATATCATTGGATTACACGGTATTCATTTTCCATCTCTAATATTCAACGCCATTTCCTATGTCGGTTATTCTTACAAATAACATGGGCCTCAGACAAACTCAAGACCTAGTTTGTTAATTGTTAAGCGCTTCTTTCAATGACATAATCCGGACATGACATTATTCCAGACAAACATCACAATACTCACTCTTATGCTCCTTAGCGCCTGCGGCGTTGGAAAAGTTGAAGATTCTCGTGCAAGTGTAAGCACATTCGATATCCGCATTGCCAACTCTGTTGAATACCCTGAACTACGCAGACTGCTATTAGATAAAAAAATAGATGATGCGTTATTCGAGAACTTAAATAAAACTTTTGATTTACCCAGCAATATCACCGTATTTATCGAAGATTGCGGCTTTATTAACGCATATTATAATCAAGATGACTCTGCTATTGTGCTTTGTTATGAGCTACTCGATTTGCTGATTGACGTATACCAGGAAGAAGACGGGCTACGCATATTTATTGACTACATGCTGCGTCATGAATTAGCACATGCCTTTATTGACATCCTTGACCTGCCCATCGCCGGCACCGAAGAAGATGCGGCCGATGCCATTGCAACAGTGCTCGCCATTGAAATCAATAGTGCAACCCCAGCAGACAAAGCCAACAATGCAAAAACAATTATATTAGCGGGTAATTTATATTTACGATTATTAAAGAACAGTGTGTTAGACATCAATATTTGGGCCGGGGAACATACGCTAGGTCCGCAACGTTTTTTTAACTTAGTATGCTGGTCAGTTGGCGGAGCACCGAGTGTCATCGATGATGCGTCTATACAGGAGACATATCAGGAGATTATAGAGACCAATAGAGACTGCATTGACGAATATGCACAAAAGAAAGATTATTTTGAGCGTTTTGTATCACCGCATTTAAAAAATAATTTTAACACCTCACTTTTAGACATACCCTTTTAAAATCAAAAATTTATCGCGGTTCCAATGGCGTATTCTTCACCCGCAGGAGAAACACTTACTGCGGTAAAAATCGCGAGATTTTCAGCCGCATTAAAAAATGTCGTGGCGGTTAAATCATAGTCTTTTTCTGTTGTTCTGCTCATGCCACTGCTAGAGACTTCTTTTGCAAACGCCCATTCAACACCTAGAAATAGGCTAAGATATTTGCTGACCCGAGTTCGTGACAACAAGCCTAAACCATGTGAGTTACCGCGTACTTGAGTCGAGCCATAGTCAGCATTCATGCGCTTTTGCGCGTAAAACCCGACCATATCACTTGTTTTAACAATGGGAACTCTGCCACCAAGCTTAAACTCGTAGACAATCCCCTTTACCGGGTCGCCTACAATTTGACCCTCTCGAATCTCTTGCAGCTCATTAATTGTCGAAAACCCAGTGACACTCCCACTCAGGGCGAGCGTATTGAAAATAAAAGTTTCTAATGAAAGCTTTGCCGACTCTAAGTCTATATTCTTTACTGAATCAAAGCCGGAATAACTGATATAAATAGCAGTGGGATGCTCTGATTGCTGCTGAGCGCTTAAAGAAACCGAAAAAACAAGCAACAAAGGCGTAACGATTTTTAAATAACTCACGAAAAAAACCCTTTATCCTAGAAGGCACTGTAGAGAACTTCATCTAAAAAATGAATCAAAACAAAGCGATTAACTACAGTTTTTAAGTTAACCCTTCAGCCCGCCAAATTATTCCATAAGATTTGCCATTACAAGAATAAATTATGCGTAAAAAAACCGAGTAAAATTGCTTTTACTCGGCTCCTTAATCCCGCTAAAAAGCGGAACCTAGCAACTATTTTTTATTCCGCTCTTCGGCTTCCTTAATGATCACTTCCGCGACATTTTTCGGACATGGCATATAATGCGAAAACTCCATAGAAAACTGTCCACGTCCAGAAGTCATGGTGCGCAAATCACCAATATACCCAAACATTTCACTCAATGGCGCATCAGCCTTGATGCGCACACCCGATGGCCCGGCTTCCTGACCTTGAATCATGCCGCGGCGACGGTTTAAATCACCAATAACATCACCGACATGATCTTCAGGCGTAAATACATCAATCTTCATGATTGGCTCCATTATTTGCGCGCCCGCTTTTGGCAAGGTTCGTCGATAAGCCGCTTTTGCGGCTATTTCATAGGCGACAGCAGAGGAATCAACCGCGTGATAAGCCCCATCAAGTAGGGTTACTTTAACATCCAAACAAGGGTAACCCGCAAGCACACCTTTTTCCATGCTATCTTTAAAACCTTTTGAAACAGCAGGCCAGAATTCTCGTGGCACATTACCGCCCGTCACTTTTGATTCAAATTCAAACCCACTACCTGCTTCACCTGGCTCCACCACGTAGTCAATCTTCGCAAATTGACCCGAACCACCCGTTTGCTTTTTGTGGATATAAGTATCTTCTACACGCTGAGTAATGGTTTCGCGATAAGCCACCTGAGGTTTACCAACACTTACCTCAACACCATGGGTTCGTTTCAAAATATCCACTTTGATATCCAGATGCAGCTCGCCCATGCCCTTAATAATCGTCTCGCCACTTTCTTCGTCTGTCTCTACGCGGAAAGAAGGATCTTCCTGAACCATTTTGCCGATCGCAATACCCATTTTCTCTGATGCCGCTTTGTCTTTCGGTGAAATGGCAATAGAAATAACCGGGTCAGGGAATACCATGGGCTCCAATGTCGCCGGATGTTTAGGATCGCAAAGCGTGTGTCCAGTACGCACATTTTTCATTCCCAAAACCGCGACAATATCACCCGCTTGCGCACTATCCAGCTCTATACGCTCATCGGCATGCATTTCTACGATACGGCCAATACGCTCTGTTTTACCCGTAAAAGTATTCAATACCGTCGTACCTTTTGCCAATTTTCCAGAGTAAATACGAATAAAGGTTAACGCACCATAGCGGTCATCCATGATTTTAAATGCCAACGCACGCAACGGCTTATCAACATCAACAATCGCGAACTCACCGGTTTCAACACCTTCTAAATCAACTTCTGGCTGAGGTTTAACCTCAGTAGGGCTAGGCAAATAATCAACAACACCATTCAATACGGGTTGCACGCCTTTATTTTTGAATGACGAACCACAAAAAGTAGGAAAGAAGTCCAAATCAATCGTACCTTTACGAACACAACGTTGCAGCGTATCAATGTCAGGCTCTTCACCTTCTAAATACTTCCCCATTGCATCGTCATCCATTTCCAGCGCCATCTCAATTAATTTTTCACGCCACTCCGCCACATCATCGGCCATATCCGCTGGCACGTCTTGAATCTCATAAGACGTTGGGTCACCAGAGTCATCCCAAACCCAGGCTTTGCGGGTTAACAAATCAACCACACCGACAAAATCATCTTCAGTGCCAATCGGCAAGGTCATTACCAAAGGCTTGGCACCTAAAACATCTTCGACTTGTTTAACGACCCGGTAAAAATCAGCACCTAGACGATCCAGCTTATTCACGTAAATGATACGCGCAACACCTGCATCATTGGCATACCGCCAGTTGGTTTCTGACTGTGGCTCGACACCGCCTGAACCACAAAATACACCAACGCCACCATCCAATACCTTTAGTGAGCGATATACTTCAATGGTGAAATCCACATGTCCCGGTGTATCGATAATATTAAATCGGTAATCATTCCAGAAACAGGTTGTTGCAGCAGACTGAATAGTAATACCACGCTCTTGCTCTTGCTCCATAAAATCAGTCGTTGCAGCACCATCATGCACTTCGCCTAATTTATGAATCTTCCCTGTAAGTTTGAGGATACGCTCGGTGGTCGTCGTTTTACCGGCATCTACATGGGCGAATATGCCAATATTTCGATAGTGTGTAAGATCTGTCATGTTAGTACTCTAAAGTTAATGCCTATAATCCTGCAAGTGACCGTCATTGAAGTGTGCGAGATATGCGAGCACTAACACTTACGGAATCTAGGTAATATTAAAAAAACAAGTCTGAGGTGCTTGCAAACATTTTTCACACACCACCTCTCCGATACCACTCTCGGGCAAAGCCATCTGAGAACTTTCGGCTCGGAAATCAATTCATTGAGTTTATAGCCGAATTAAATGCAAAGTAACAAACAATAATCCCCGCATTTACGGAAAATTCTGCCGACTTAAAAAGGGCGTTATTCTACCTGAATTCTGGGTAAAAACAGAGAATAACCAGAAAATTATGTTCAACCACCCAAAAACCATTTAACTCTTTGTTTTTCATAAGGATAAACATAGAAAACCCATTATTTGTGAAACAATACAGGCGCTAAACATAAGAAATCATTCAAAAAAAGAGCTGTTGCGCAGCGGAGTAGAACATAAAGCCTGCAAATATCAGCATAATGAAGCCCCCAGGCGTTCGGAATACGGGTATATCAACCACCTTTTCTCGACTTCAATTAGCCCCTGACAACATTCAAGGCATGAGGAACAAAACAAGACTATCGATTAAAACTCTACCTGAATTCCAAAACGTCCTGCCGCATCGATATCGAACGATTGCTCATTTCCAGCAACCTCGCGCGTCATGGCAAATTGTCGATACTCAATAAAAACCATCGCCTGAGGCAATAACTCGTAACCTAGCCTGCCCGCTAGCTCCCAAAAACGGGTCGCATCAAGCCAAGCAACAACCGATGGCGCATAATAACCATCAAACCCGATGTTTACGCGCTGCATTCCAAAAACGGAATAACGTAATTGAATCCCTAAACCAAACGCTGAAAATTGCTCACTATTAATCGCACCGCCATAAAGCTTACCGCCAATGCCTACGTCAAGCCCTGGAAACTTTGAACCTACTTCGTCGACAACCTGAAAACTAGCATTAAATAAGTAGCCTCCATTTTCATTGTAAACAAAACCAATTCCTGACTCACTACGCCCGAAACTCTGGCCGCCAACCAATAAACTATAACGCATTAATGCACTATTTTCGCTCAAACTAATCGATGCTGTCTGCGCATAGCTGGTCACTGTAAAAAAAATTGTGGCTAGAAAAGCAAATATTCTCAACATCTAATAAAATCTCCGAAAAATTTGACACAATCTAACATGATAGCACCCCCATAAGTAAGCGCGTTCTTCACCATCGCTGCTAACGGAAAATTATCTTTCATATACGCTTAGCACCCAGGTATTTTACGTCTATTATTAAATTTTTTCGGCAAAAAAAAAGCCCACTGTTTAGCGGGCATTAGAATTAAGAATAAGCTAGCTTTATTACCTAAAACAAAGGCTACTTAATTTTTGCTTCCTTATAGGCAACATGCTTGCGCACAACGGGATCAAATTTTTTAATCTCCATTTTTTCTGGCATGGTTCGCTTGTTTTTGGTCGTTGTATAAAAATGACCGGTACCGGCCGACGATACTAAACGTATTTTTTCACGCATAATGCTGCTCCTCTAAATCTTCTCACCACGAGCACGTATATCAGTAAGCACAGTATCGATACCTTTTTTATCGATAGTACGCATACCGTTTGCAGTAACTCTTAATTTAACCCAACGGTTTTCACTTTCAACCCAAAAACGTCGGTCATGTAAATTCGGTAAAAAACGACGCTTTGTCTTATTATTGGCATGCGAAACGTTATTCCCTGAAATAGGGCGTTTTCCCGTAACCTGACATACTTTCGACATGATAAACTCTCCAAATTCTTTTTCGCGCCTATTTCGTGCCTACCCTAATATCGATATTGGCAGCATTGGCAGTTGTGCGTGAGGGCGCACTTTATACCAGAAATAAGGGTGATATTCAACGGGATCGATGAAAAACTGCCGCTCGCCCTAAGAAAAAGCTAAATCAGCCCATGCTCAGCAAATGAATAGCCCTTTCCATCACCTATAATAAAATGATCCAGCACCCGAATATCCAGCATTCCCAGCGCCTGAATCAAGGACTGCGTAAGATGTTTATCGCTAGCACTTGGATCGGTCACGCCTGAAGGGTGATTATGTGCAAAAATAACTGCCGCAGCGTTTTCTTTAAGCGCTATTTTTATCACTTCACGTGGATGCACACTCGCGCCATCGATGGTGCCACGAAAGATTTCTTCCCATCGGATCACGCGGTGCCTATTATCTAACAACAAGACGCCAAAAACTTCATACTCATAATCCCTAAGCTTGGAAATCAAAAAGTTACGCGTATTATCTGGATTACTTAATGGGTCTCCACGGCGTAGCTGCGCATCTAAATGACGCCGACTCATCTCTAATACCGCTTGCAATAAAGCAAACTTGGCAGGCCCTAGACCATCTGCCGCACAAAACGCTGATTGATCCGCCTTAAGCAAGTCGCGTAAACCCCCAAAACTGAGTAATAAATCCCGCGACAAATCCACCGCAGTTTTGCCTTTAACACCCGTACGCAGAAAAATCGCCAATAACTCCGCGTCAGACAAAGCCATGGCACCCTTGTGCAATAGCTTTTCTCGTGGCCTCTCTGCCGCTGGCCAATCGGTAATAGCCATCATTTACCCCTTGTTATTATTGTTTTTTTCACGATGATTAAACATAAAGAGATCATCCAAAAACCAAGTACATCACAATTTGTGCCCTGACGGTGTGCTAGGTTAAACTGCAGCACTTATGGAAGAATTAACGCATAAAAAAATATTACTCGGCATCACGGGCGGCATAGCCGCCTATAAATGCCCCGAATTAGTCAGACAACTGACGACAGCGGGCGCTGAAGTCAAAATCGTAATGCGCCAGAACGCAACACAATTTGTCACGCCACTAAGCCTTCAAGCGGTCAGTGGCCATCCTGTTTACCCGCACTTATTGGTGAGTGATAACAACCCCGTTGGCAACGCTATGGAGCATATTGAGCTAGCGCGCTGGGCGGATCTCATCCTGGTCGCACCCGCAACAGCTAATTTTCTCGCACAACATGCACACGGCCTAGCCGATGATTTATTAACCACGCTGTGTCTCGCTGCCGATGGAAAACTTCTCTTCGCGCCCGCGATGAATCAACACATGTGGAACAACGCCGCAACCCAGAACAACGTATCAATATTAGTCGCGCGAGGCATTCAATTCGCCGGCCCCGCAGAAGGCCAACAGGCCTGTGGCGAAACCGGGCCAGGACGAATGCTCGAGCCAACTGAATTGGTACAGGCTTGCGCGCAGCTGTTTTCCACCGGCCACTTAACCGGAAAAACCCTACTCATCACCGCCGGCCCCACACGCGAACCCATTGATCCGGCTCGATTCATTTCCAATAGAAGCTCGGGTAAAATGGGATATGCCCTTGCCGCAGCAGCCAGAGCCGCAGGCGGCAAAGTGATACTCATTAGTGGCCCGGTGAATCTAACACCGCCCAAGGGCATTACAACCATCCACATAGACACTGCCGAAAACATGCACAAAGCCGTCATGCAGCACGCAACCACCGTCGACATTTTTATTTCCGCCGCAGCCGTGGCAGACTATCGACCGGTAGCCATCGCACCCGAAAAAATCAAAAAAAGTGCCGCAAATATAAGCTTAGAAATGACCAAAACCAAAGACATCCTACAAGATGTCGCGGCCCAAGCCAGGCGACCATTCTGTGTTGGCTTTGCCGCAGAAACCGAAAACCTAGAGCAAAATGCGCTCGACAAATTGCGCAATAAGGGCGTCGATATGCTTGCCGCCAACTGGATTGGTACCACCGGAGACTTGCAAGATACCGGATTTGATAGTGATAATAATGCACTACAGGTATTTACCAAGGAAAATAATACACTATTACGCAAAACCTCGAAGACGAAAATCGCCCAACAACTCATTGAACTTATTAGCGAAAAATATTATGAAAAAAATCCAGCTTAAAATACTCGACGACCGCATCGGTAGCACATTTCCACTACCCCATTACGCAACCCCTGGTTCCGCCGGATTAGATTTGCGCGCGTGCATAGATACGGCCTTAGACATTGCTCCCGGCGAAACTCAATTGTTAGCCACCGGTATTTCCATCCATATAGCAGACCCATCCCTCGCCGCCGTCATCCTGCCGCGCTCGGGACTGGGGCACAAACACGGTATCGTACTCGGCAACCTCGTCGGACTCATCGACTCAGATTATCAAGGCCCACTCATGGTCTCATGCTGGAATCGCGGCACAAATAACTTCACGGTTGAGATCGGCGAACGCATCGCACAACTCGTCTTTGTCCCTGTCATCCAAGCAGAATTTGATATCGTCAGCGAATACACCGAATCTCACCGAGGTGAAGGTGGCTTTGGGTCATCAGGGAGACATTAGCTAACTTCAATAAACCGAATAATGCATGGGTAGAAAGACATTGGATGCCAGCTAATCTCAAACGCAGCAAGCACAATCGCCAAGATCTTATTGCCGTTGGCCAGAATATGACAAGGTTTGCACTAACAGATCTTCAACAAATTATTGATCGCGTGATTGAATCTGTTAGCCAATGGGACTCTTTATCTAAAAAATACGAAGTTCCTGAAAATCTAAGAAAGGAAATATCAAACAACTTACCGTTAAACGACTTTCGATGAATAAGAATCAATAGGGTCATCATACAGCGATGCTTTATCTCGTCCGCTCATTAGCGCGAACCCCAGATTTTTGCGACTGCTCGATCATTTCCAAGAAATCCTATCACCAAACCTAACAAACCCCCGCCGCCAAAAACAAAGACTGGAATCAAATAGCTTAGCGCTTGCCCTTGCGCGACAAATAATACCGCGATAGCAAGGCTACAAAACATAGTGCTCATCAGCAGTAAGATCATGCGATGTGAAGGCTTATACGCATAGGCTTGATCTCCTGATTCAAACCGACTCAACACGGGAGAAAATAGTTTTTGTAATGACTGCTTCACGAATATGCATACTCCTTGCGCATAAAACTTGAGAAAATGGCTTAACGATACATCATATAATAAGATTATTCGAACAGGCCAATTGCAACCATTCTTGGCTCGTGAATACTCACTAAACCCATAGGCCTTTATTTATCGAATATTTACCCTTCACTTGCGTAATTATTAGATTATAATGCGCTCATTACCCATATTCACCCACCTTGTAAGGAAACATATGACTTATTCCCGTCCAGCAAATATTCCAGATTCTATTTTTAAAGCCTATGATATTCGAGGCATTGTAAAAGAAACACTTACACCGGATATTGTTTATGCCGTTGGTCAGGCATTTGGCAGCGAAGCACTCAGGCAAAAGCAAACCTGTGTTACTGTCGCGCGTGATGGGCGATTATCCGGGCCAGAATTATTGCAAGCGCTAATTGATGGTCTTTTATCTACAGGCATTAATGTCACTAACATAGGCCAAGCACCTACCCCTGTACTTTATTATTCGACTTTTTTATTAAAAACAGGCACTGGCATCATGTTAACGGGCAGTCATAACCCTCCAAACTATAATGGTTTAAAGATGGTCATGGCAGGTGTCACGCTTTCTGGCGATACCATTCAGGGCTTGAAAAATAGAATAATCCATCAAGACTTCAGCAAGGGCAGTGGAGAATATTCAGAGCAAGATATTGCTGACAATTATCTAAATAGAATTACTGATGATGTAAAACCAACCAAAGCATTAAAAATTGTTGTTGATTGCGGCAATGGCGTAGCGGGTGAACTTGCGCCGAAACTCTATAAAATGATGGGTTGCGACGTTACCGAAATGTATTGTGAAATTGATGGCAATTTTCCAAACCATCATCCTGACCCTAGCCAACCGGATACACTTAAAGAACTTATTGCAAAGGTTAAAGAACTCAAAGCCGATGTGGGTTTTGCATTTGATGGTGATGGTGATCGACTCGGAGTCATTGCGCCATCGGGGGAAATCATCTGGCCTGACCGACAGATGATTTTATACGCAACCGATATCATCAATAGAATCCCCGGCGCTGAAATTATTTACGATATAAAGTGCTCACGAAACCTTGATAACGCTATAACTGAAGCCGGTGGCAAAGCCACGATGTGGAAAACGGGACACTCTTTAGTAAAAGCCAAGCTAAAAGAAACCGGCGCGCCACTCGCAGGAGAAATGAGTGGCCATATTTTTTTCAAAGACCGTTGGTATGGTTTTGATGACGCTTTATATACCGGCGCCCGTTTGCTCGAAATCCTTGCCAAAGATGGTCGCTCGGCTCATGAAATTCTAGACTCACTGCCTAATATGGTAAACACGCCTGAGTTACGACTAGAAATGCAAGAGGGAGAGCACTTCAGGTTTATGGAAAAATTACAAAATGCTGCATCGTTTCCGGATGATAAAGTAACCACCATCGATGGCTTGCGTGTAGACTTCGACAACGGCTGGGGACTCGTACGGGCATCTAATACAACACCTTGTTTGGTTATCCGGTTTGAAGGCAATGACCAACAAACCATGTTAGAAATTCAAGATAAATTCCGTCGCTTGTTTAATACCTTAGACGCCAAACTGATTTTGCCTTTTTAATCAGAGGTTATTCAAGATAAAGATCAAATGACACTTAATAAATCTAAAGCCAATAATATTGCTACCGTTCTGATTGAAGCGCTACCCTATATTCAGCGCTTCCAGGGAAAAACCATCGTCGTGAAATATGGCGGCAATGCCATGGTCGATGAAAAACTCAAGGCAAGTTTTGCGCGCGATATTGTATTAATGAAACACGTGGGAATGAACCCCGTTGTGGTTCATGGTGGTGGCCCGCAAATTGGCAAGCTACTCAAACGAATAGGTAAAGAAAGCAAATTCATCGAAGGCATGCGGGTTACCGATGGAGAAACCATGGACATCGTGGAAATGGTTTTAGGCGGACTGGTTAATAAGGAGATTGTAAGCCTGGTTAATCAACAAGGAGGAAAAGCCGTCGGCTTAACGGGTAAAGATGGAAATATGATCCGCGCCAAAAAATTAAACATACATAAAAAATCACCTGAACTTGCGGCCCCCGAAATGATTGACCTCGGTCATGTTGGCGAAGTTGAAAGAATCAATAGCGAATTAATCAACAAACTGGTTAAAGATGACTTCATTCCCATTATTGCACCCATTGGGGTTGGCGAAGAAGGTACTTCTTATAATATCAATGCCGACCTTGTCGCCGGAAAATTAGCCGCTACCTTGCAAGCCGAAAAACTTATTTTAATGACTAATATTCCAGGGTTATTGGATAAAGATGACAAGCTATTAACCGGTTTAACCGCCAAGGATGTAGATAAATTAATCGCTGACGGCACCATTTATGGTGGCATGCTACCTAAAATATCTTCCGCATTAGATGCTGTACATAATGGGGTGACCAATGTGCAAATTATCGATGGTCGTCTAGAACATGCCGTGTTACTTGAAATATTTACCGATAAAGGTATAGGCACATTAATTCATGCATAAAAAAATGGAGCGTAATCATTTTATCTACATTGCGCCCTCTTCCGGCTTAAATTTCATTTAAACGCCTTGATTGAGGAGAAAAAGCTTGCCATCCACTCAAAAAGTTTCTCGCAAACAACAAATTCTCGAAGCACTTGCGCGACAATTAGAACATAATCCAGGCATTCCGATTACCACTGCAAGCCTCGCTAAAGCCGTTGGTGTTTCAGAGGCTGCACTATATCGGCATTTTGCAAGCAAGGCTAAAATGTTTGAAGCGCTTATCGAGTTCAGTGAAGAAAGTGTGTTTTCACTGTGCAACAAAATACAAGCCGAAGAAAAAAATGTCGCCATACGGTGCGAAAAAATATTGCACTTACTACTCGGTTTTTCCGAAAAAAACCCCGGAATTACGCGCATACTTCTCGGCGATGCCATCGTCGGAGAAAATGCAAGATTACGGATTCGCGCAGGTCAATTTTACGAACGACTCGAAACCCAATTAAAACAAATTTTGCGCGAAGGCATCATGCACCACGAATTAGCAGAAAACACGCCCATTAATGCCCACGCCAATTTATTACTCGCAGTCACTGAAGGTCGAATGATCCAGTTTGTACGCAGCAATTTCACTAAAAAACCGACCGAGCATTGGTCACAGCAGTGGGAGGTATTGCAACAAGCGGTTTTTACTAAGCCTTAGTTTTCCCCAAAGTATCCGGATCAGTAATGATTGATCAGTTTATTCTTTTTTTTATTTCATTAATTGCCAATATCATGTCTGCGTTTGCCGGCGGTGGTGCGGGACTCATCCAGCTTCCAGCCATCATATTTCTTGGACTTCCTTTCACTATTGCGCTTGCGACACATAAAATAGCGAGTGTCTTCTTAGGTGTTGGCGCCACTATAAGAAATCTCAAAGAAAAAAAATTAGAAAGAAAATTTGCACTATTCATACTCGCCACAGGTTTGCCAGGTGTTTTCATCGGAGCGCATATTATTCTGAGTATACCGGATGAAACCGCGTGCATGGCATTGGGCGTACTAACTATTTCGTTAGGCCTATATTCTTTTTTCAAACCCAACTTAGGCCATAAACCGCAACCTATCAATAGAAACTTAAAGGGGCATGCTATTGGTGGAAGTACACTTTTTTTGATTGGCATGCTCAACGGTTCACTCACCTCGGGAACCGGCCTATTCGTCACCCTATGGTTAGTTCGTTGGTTCGGATTGGACTACAAAACTGCCGTCAGTTACACCCTCGTACTCGTTGGATTATTTTGGAATGCGACTGGCGCAGTTACCCTCGGCTTATTAAGCGACATAGCCTGGGACTGGCTGCCCATGTTGATTGCTGGCTCATTACTCGGTGGCTATCTTGGTGCACACCTAGCCATCACCCAAGGTAATAAAGCCATAAAAATCGTATACGAGACCATTACTATTGTGGTCGGTGTTAAATTAATCTTTTATTAGGATCTGCTGATATTTTATCAAAAATGAATTCTCAGCAGACCCTCATTAAAACGGAAATAATCCGGGACGTGTCGTCAATTGATATGATCGTGCCGTGGAACCAGTCTCAGTTTGTCCGCACAAACATTGAGTCAGTGTTTTCTGCAGCAAAAACGTGTTATGTTTCCAAGCCTCAAACTTTATAATCTCGGAGGAATTATGCAACTAAAAAAAACCACGGCAAGCAATAACAAACGGCAAACAAAACCCTTTAAACGAATACCGCTCGCGGTTTGCATTGGTGGTGTTTTTGCATTAACCGCATGTGATGGATCGAAGCAATCTACTACTGCCACAAACACCTCTGCAAATGCATCGGTAAATTCAGCACCTACTGCCCAAACAAGCGGCGACATCACGGTACGAGCTGGCAAACTCACTCAATTAGATGCCTCACAAAGCACCGACAACGACGGAGATTCTTTGAGCTATACCTGGAAACAAATCAGCGGACAAACAATAACATTAGAAAACGCAAATACAGCTAAGCCAACATTCATTGCACCAAACATTGCACCAAATAACGCAGGAGACTTAGTCTTTAATGTGGTCGTTAGCGATGGCCAACTCTCGTCCCCTCAGGCCTCAGTCAGTGTCAGCATTCTGCCCATTCCACCATTAAATGTTAGCACAGGTGGTACCAAAACAGTGAGCCACGGCAGCGCTGGCACATTAAAAGGCTCAGTATCCAATGTCAGTTCCAACAATGATCTCAACTATCAATGGACGCAAACCGGCGGCGTACCAGTTGAGCTAAGTGGAGCCGATACAGCTACAGCCAGCTTCAATGCTGGCAATAAATCAGGTTTTGCTTTTTTTAAACTTGATGTCACAAGTAATAACGGGGCTACTGGCTCACGTAAAATAGCCGTTGAAATAACGAACACACCACCCGTCGCTGTTGCAGAGCTTAACGGCAACGCAACAACCGGGCAAACCGTGACGCTTGCAGCGGGAAATAGCAAAGACGCTGATGGTGACACCTTAAGCTATAACTGGAAGCAAATAGCCGGAAAAACGGTTGAACTAACGAATGCTGACTCTGCAACTGCGTCATTTATCGCGCCAGACCAAACGACTTTTCTGGCATTTGAAGTTCAAGTAAATGATGGAGAGTTCAACTCTTACCCCGCAACATTATTGGTCACTATTGATGCGCATAGCGGAGCAATTCCAAGCATAACGGAAGCTGCTGCAACAACGCCAGCTGTAACCACCGCAGCACCTGCTGCCGAAACCGCTCCAGCTGCAACCATCGCGAGCAACCCTCAGTGAAACCTTTCTGAGGAAACAGTCCTACACAGCCATACCCAAAAGCCGACATTATTCGTCGGCTTTTTTGGGTAACTGTCTACGTATAAAAGTCTGCCTGAGTTCTTAACTGTCTACTATCACTCCATATTCCGACCGATAGTTTTTAATCGCATCTAGATGACGCGTCATTTCCGGCTTATCTTGCAAAAAACCAAGTAAGCTTTGCAATTGAATAATACTCGCTACCTTTAAATTTAAATCATTTTCAATTTCTTGAATGGCAGATAATTCATTCCGCCCCTTTTCCTGGCGATCTAAAGCAATCAAAACCCCAGCTGGCTCAGCGCCTGCCGATTCTATGAGGTCGATAGATTCTCTGACCGATGTTCCAGCAGAAATAACATCGTCAACAATTAACACCCGTCCGGTTAACTCAGCACCGACAATATTACCGCCTTCTCCATGATCCTTAAGCTCCTTACGATTAAACGCATACGGTATATCTGCACGGTATTCGCCAGATAAGGCAATACCCAATGCAGCAACCAAGGGTATTCCTTTATAGGCAGGACCAAATATCATGTCATATTCAATTTTTGAATTTTCCAGGGCATGCGCATAAAACTGCCCCAATTTGCCCAAACTGTCTCCCGTGTTAAATAAGCCACTATTAAAAAAATAAGGACTGATTCTGCCAGATTTTAAGACAAATTCACCAAATCGCAATACACCCGTTCGTAATGCGAATTCAATAAAGTTTTTTTGATAGTTTTGCATAATCCCAAAATCCTCAGTTATACGGAGTAAAGCCTGCGTTTGCGGTGACATGAAAGATCAATTTTATTAACCGGTGGTATTTTAACAAGGCAACAACTTCCCGAACGAAATCCCATGTCCATCACCCACTAAATTAATGTATCATAATACGCAAAACAAACCCTGATTCACATGAGAATTGTTATGCAAATTATTTCAGCAAACCTTAACGGGATACGATCCGCGGCCAACAAGGGCTTTCTAACATGGTTAAAAAATGCCAAGCCCGATGTGGTGTGTATTCAAGAAACGAAGGCGCAACAGCATCAACTCTCAAGCGGAGAACATTTCCCCGAAGACTATCATTGTTATTTCCAGGATGCTGAAAAAAAGGGCTATAGCGGTGTCGCTATTTTTTCCAAAACTAAGCCCGATAAAATAAGCTTAGGACTCGGCGAGGGCTTTGAAGATATGGATGCGGAGGGTCGTTTCATCCAAGTCGACTTTGGCAAACTTAGTATTATTTCACTGTACTTACCATCAGGAAGTGCAAAAGAAGAAAGACAAACTATAAAATATAGTTTCATGCAACGATTTGAAGAACGCATGAAAAAAATGCGTCGCCAAAAAAGAGAGTACATCATCTGTGGTGACTGGAATATTGTGCATAAAGAAATCGATATCAAAAACTGGAAAAGCAACCAGAAAAACTCTGGATGTTTACCCGAAGAACGCGCATGGTTAGATAAAGTGTTTGGCCCCATGGGCTTTGTTGACGGTTTTCGCGTCGTGAATAAAGAAGCCCATCAATATACATGGTGGTCAAATAGAGGCCAGTCTTGGACAAACAATGTGGGATGGCGTATTGACTATCACGTCGTTACCCCAGGGCTAAAAAATAAAATAAAAAATGCGAGCATTTATAAAGAAGAGCGTTTCTCTGACCATGCTCCGCTAATACTCAATTATGATTTATAGCGGCAAACATGAAAAAAAACGCCCCGTGTTATGCAAGGCGTTTTCTAGGGCCTGATCTCGTGCGCTAAATAATCAGAGCACCCTTGTTTTACGTTGTGCGATATTAACGATACTCGCCAGCGCTTCTTACTTTATTCTCCCAAAATCTGGCTTGCTTTTTATTGACTGTTAAACCGAACCAGCCCTCTCTATAACCCACGGCAAGATATTCCTGAGCGACGAGATTCCCTCCTTCAGCTGCTTTTTTATAGAGGTTAACGGCCGCTATTTCATCCTGCTGCCCGGCTATCCCACTGTGATACATCATGCCGAGCATAAACTGAGCGTTAGGATCACCTTTTATCGCCAGCGGTTCCCATTTTTGAACGGCTACCTTATAGTCGTGTTGCTCAGCCGCTTTAAAGCCATTAATAAACTCATCAGCAGACGCTATCCCTGAGAACCATAACGCGCTAGATAAAAGCGAACCTAAAAGAATTTTATTCGTCATTCTTGTCTCCATCATTTTGTTTTTGTAAACCCGGTCTGTGTGTCGGACTTGCCGATAATTTTTAAAGGGTTTACCCACGACAAAAATGAGACTTAAATCACGCAATGATGCGATGACACGACGCAATGACAAAACAAGATCCTAGGTATTACTCTTTGGTTACTCTAGGGTCTGTTGACGTTTCATTTTCACCCCTGTTGCGCCTTGTAGGGCGAAAATAGTGGCTCCAGCAGTGATGAAAATGAAACGTCAACAGACCCTACTAAATTGCTTGGAATAAAAACCTAACGACGTAATCACTGAAATAAGAAGTGCAACGAGAAGCCATCAAAAAAGCCCAAGAAGACTTACTCCTCTTGGGCTGCATCAATTATAATGACTTGTAGTATTAAAGTGACTATTTACCTGCCATTACTCCATCAGGATGATCTTTATCTTTTTCAGGGTCGGTCATTGCTTCATCAGGATGCCCCTTGTCTTCCTTATGATCGGCCATTGCCCCATCAGGATGCCCCTTGTCTTTCTTATGATCGGCCATTGCCTCATCATGATGACCCTTGTCTTCCTTATGATCTGCCATTACTCCATCAGGATGCTCCCCTTTTTCCATAGAGGTTTCATGGGTATCTGTCGCGGGCATATTTTTATTCACTGGCATTGTGCCTGTTGTAGATGTCGATATCGCTGATCCAGCATCGTCTGATTTTGAACATGCAAACATCATCAAAGACAATAAAACCACTCCCGTTAACAGCAATCCCTTATTCAATAAACGTTTCATTCCTATATCTCCCAAAAAAATACAAATATATCCATTGAGGCCTTTGCACGAGAGCAAGTTTTCGTTCCAGCAAGGCTTAAATGATCGAAAAAGCGTAGTTTACGTTTAGTAAACGAGCACTTTGAGATCATTTATCACGCAGCTGGAGCGTAAAATCGACGCGTGCAAAGCTCTCTTATCATCACTAACAATCACAAGAGTAGCTCCATTTTCCAGCTAAATCCAGCGTCAATATTTATCAATGAATAATCACCATCCCCTTAGATAAAAAAGGCTAGGGAAGTTCTACAAACCTCGCTGCCATTCTTCACGTAAGCCCATCTTTTCCGGAGCACATTGAGCAATACGTAATTTTTTGAGCAAGCTCGCTTTATCCTTGCCCAGCACACCTTTCAATAACAAATAATTTGAGGCATGATCACTGCGAAAAATAGTTTGCTTGAGCTCAGTATTTTCTAAGAAGGTCTGCATCTCCGCAAACAGACCTTGCTGATCAAGCATTTCAAATGCTGAGGTAAAATGCTTAACAAAACGATCTTTACCTAACGGGAAACTAATCACTAAAGTAGCTAAATAATGAGGCTGTATCGCATTCACTAAGCGGGCTGAATTCAAGGCGTGCTGCGCTGACAACTGCTTGCCTCCCAAGCCATTAAGCACCATGACCGAGGATTTTATATTCGCGGCATGCAGTTTTTGCACAGACTCAAGCGTTGAAGCAAACGTCTCTCCTTTATCAATTATTTGCAGCAATTCATCATCACCCGATTCTGCACCTACATATACCAGTGCTAGCCCGGCATCACGCAATTCTGTCAACTCGGCTACTGACTTAGTTTTAACATTGCGGGGCAAACAATAAGAAGACACACGTTGGATATCTGGAAAATGCTGTTTAATAGTCGTGAGAATTGCCAGCAAACGGCGTGTAGACAACACCATTGCATCACCATCGGCCAAAAAAATCCTGCGGGTTCCTGGGTTTTGTAATGCCGATTTTTCGATGTCTTGCGTTATCAGCAAGTCTTTTTTTGCGCTAAACTTTTTCTGTGCAGCGGTATACATTTCACAGAACGCACAACGATTCCACGAACATCCATTTGTTACTTGCAGAATGAGCGAATTCGCTTCGCTAGGAGGACGAAAAATGGGTTCAATATAATGCAAGGTCTGTTGATGTTTCATTTTTATCACTGCTGGAGACGCATTGTTCGTCTAACACCAAAAGTAGGCCCTCTAAGCGACGCCGTTAGACGAAAAAAGCGCCCCAAGCCCTTCGGGTTGCGCCTGAAAAAGCGCCACTCGGTGTTGCTCGTTACTTATTTGGAACAACCAAACGACGCGCCTCGCGCCTGGATTGGCGTTTTTTCAGACACAACAGTGACAAAAATGAAACATCAGCAAACCTTAACATTCAGTAATGCTCACGGCCAAACCACCTAACGACGTTTCCTTGTATTTTTCTGACATTTCCAAACCTGTTTGCTTCATCGCAGCAATGCATTTATCCAGCGGCATGAAATGCTGGCCGTTACCGCGCAATGCAAGCGAAGCTGCGGTATAGGCTTTAATCGCGCCAAAAGCATTGCGCTCAATACACGGCACTTGCACCAAGCCCGCCACCGGGTCACAAGTCATTCCCAAATGATGCTCTAATGCAATTTCTGCGGCATTTTCAATTTGCTCAGAGCTTCCACCACGCATAGCACACAGCCCCGCTGCAGCCATTGCCGCCGCTGAACCCACTTCCCCTTGACACCCAACTTCCGCACCAGAAATAGAACTTCGGTGTTTTATAATTCCACCAATAGCCGCAGCAACGAGCAGAAACTCTCGCACTTGTTTTAGCGTTGCATTTTGATGCCGCAAAACATAATACAATACCGCCGGTATCACGCCAGCCGCACCGTTTGTCGGCGCGGTAACGACCATGCAACCTGCCGCATTTTCTTCGTTGACCGCCATGGCATACGCGCTCATCCAATCATTAATCGTCGCTTCCTGTGGCGAATCGTGTAACTGCTGGTGCAAACATCGGGCACGCCGCGAAATATTAAGGCCACCGGGTAAGACACCTTCGTGCATTAATCCTTGTTCAACACAGGCTTGCATCGCAGTCCATATCGCATCCAAACCCGCATTTAATTCAGCCTCAGATAATTGCGCAATTTCGTTAGCACGTTTCATTGCTGCAATAGAGAGTTCATGTTCGCATGCCATTTGTAACATCGATTGCGCGGAATCAAAAGCAAACGGAGGAGTAAACGACTGTAAGTTCAATGGTGCTGATAAACAAGCAATTTCTTCAAGCGTATCAACGAAACCACCGCCAATAGAGAAATAGGTTTCCGTTAATACCGTATCAGAATTTTCATCGACTAGTTCGAATATCATCCCGTTAGGATGCTCAGCAAGTGGCTTTCCCTTAGCAAAAATAATATCACGAGCAAACTGAAATTTTACGACACATAAACCACCCAAGTTTAGAGTTTGTTGTACACATAGTTTTTGCTTTAAGCGACGAACATCTTCATTCAGCAAATCCTGCGGTTGATAAGCATTTAGCCCTAACAATACCGCCAAATCTGTGGCGTGACCTTTGCCGGTATACGCAAGCGAACCCCTGAGCGTACAGCGAACTGAAAAAATGCATGGCTGTTTTACCGTGAGCAGAAAGGCCTTAATTTTTTGCAAAAATCGGTTCGAAGCGACCATCGGCCCCATCGTATGAGAACTTGAAGGACCTATCCCAACTTTAAAAAGATCAAGAACACTAATAAACATAAATCACCTAACTTTATATTTTGACGAGCTGAGTACACAACATTGTCTACAGCCCGTTTTTCTGGAATTTCAATTATTCAACATCCCCCCCCTCTT